>JBBRUA010000267.1:0-4499 GCA_038248245.1 Pyrinomonadales bacterium
AGAGTTTATGAACAACGTGACAGGACTTCGAGATTTGAAGCGTGTCAGGGGAGATGCCAGACTTGCATCGCACGGCTGTCGAATATTAAAAACCTTAAGTCCGATACTTAAAAGCCAATGAACAATCCAGCGAAAACCGTGACAGGATGTTTAGTTTGGGTGGCGTTTGCATTTTTTGTGTGTGCGGGGTTAGGTTCTATTTTCTTCATACAAGATATTCGCAAAGTTATCGATCCAATCATTTGTAACGGGAGAGTTGAGCGCGCACCTTCTTCCCATAGAGGAAGTATGCCGCGGGTCATTTGCACCGAATCCGATACGAGGAAGCGTACAGATCTTTCCGCTTTGGCGTCTATCCTCGACTGTTGTCCGATGGCTTTTTTAGGCGGCGTTCTCATAATTCTCATTTTGGCTCGCGTCATAATTTCCCCCGATCAAGCTACACGAAGGGTCGGGCGCGGAACTTAATAATAACGGCAACACCGAACAAGTCATTCGAGCGGACGGCGGGATAACGTGCCTCTCATGTTGTGTGTGCAAGTCAGGTTGTCGCCATTCGCCCGCCGCCGCTCAATTCCAGCGTTGGACGGCTTCTCTGAAAATCTAACGGCTCGAACGGCGGGAATTTGATAAATTAAATTGTGTTTATGTTGAATGACCTACGATGGAAGAAATTTGTTTTGCGGCGCGGCGTTCTTCGTCTTGTCGCTCTTCTGACTTTCATCGTCGGCATCGCCGTTGTTTGGAGTTGGCATTGGCAACCTGAAACAAAAACTTGTTTTATCGTTCAGTTGCCGCCTATGCCGATTACGCCGACTTCTGAACAAATTGCTCGTTTGCCGTATAACGATGGCTATCTAACAGTTCGGCTCGAACCGGACAACTCTTTGAACTTAAACTCGTTAAAAGTTGGAAGTTTGACTGAACCGGAACAACTTACTGCCAAGTTGCACGAGATATTTGAGCGGCGTCGAGAGTTTCGAGTCTTTGATGAGTTGCTTGCACAGCGTGAAGATTTAACGGACGCGCAGCGCACCGTTAAGAAAGTTATTGTTGCCGCGCCGAATTCAGCCATATACGGCGACGTTGTGCGAGTGGTAGATGCCGTGAAATCGAGCGGAACAAATGACATTTGGTTGCAGATTGACGGGAAAAATTATTGGTGGATATTTGACGAACATCTAAAGTCTTTGTAAATCAACGCGCCGTCCAACAAATCATTGGACGTGAGGGCGAAACAGCGACTTTCATTTGGCGTTGTCTCTTTAACTCGGAGTTGCGTGGTTGGCGGTTTCGCCCCACAAGGCGCCGGGAGACTTTCCGTCCGGGAAACAGCGCGATGTGTTGACGGTCGAGTTTACGGTGACGGGAATTCCATGCCTCGCGCCTGAACGGCGGGCCTGAGTTCAAGCACAGCGAAGCGTTCTCGTTCCAGATCGCGACGCAAGATCAGGAAGAAACCGACCGCTACTGGAACGCCATCGTCGAAAATGGCGAAATAAAAATGTCCAAACAAGAGCTGATTCAGATGATCGAAACCGCCAACTTCGAGGCCGTGGAAAGAAATACGGCATACAACCGCGTGGATAAAGTTGCGGCTTAAATTATGAAGGTCAAAATTGAAGTTCTTAAATCTCGACCAAGAATCTTGTTCCGGTTAGATCGCGACTCGGTATGTGCGGGCGACGATTGTGAAAGTCACGAGGCATCAGTTGAGGCTGATTCTTTCACAGATCCGATTGCACTGGCTGAGGCACTGAGTTCCGGCTATTTAGCCTCCGTAGCCGGGGTTGGCCGTTGGTGGGAATGTATCTTGAACGGAACGGTCATCGCCAAAGTCTTTTCTAACGGTAAAGCGGAAAAAATTGGTGAAGTCAGGTATAAAGACGAAAATTCCGTCTATTTTAAGTATCACTCGGCTACATTTTGAGGGGCATAGAGTTCAGAAAGCACAGACGAAACCGTGCAACTTGCCCCCGAAGCAATGAAAAGTGCCTCACGAAGCGGTGCAAATTGCTCACGAAGATCTAACAAGTTGGTCACGAAGCACTAGAAGTTCCTCACGCAGCCCACAAAGTTCCTCACGAACCGTTACAAATTGGTCACGAAGCAGGTAAAATTGCTTTAGAGGTTACTAGTGAAAGCATTTTTTATCGCGATCGGATCCTTGGCGATCGTTACGACGATCCTTCCATTTATTCCCACGGGTTTTTGGCTCGTGAGGATCTTTGATTTTCCGCGGCTGCAGATCGCATCGGTCGCGATCGTTGCGCTGATCGGGTACTTTGTCTTCAGGGCTAAAGCGCATTGGCTCGAAAATGTTTTCGTTGGCCTGCTGGTTTTCAGCATTACGTATCATGCGTACATGATCTTTCCGTACACGCCGCTCGCAAATCCGCAGGTGCAGCTAAGCAGAGGCGACGTGAAGGAGAATACGATTAGTCTGCTCTTCACCAACGTCCTGATGGACAATCGTGACGCTCAGAAATTGAAAGAGGTGGTCCGAAGTGCCGATCCCGACATTATTCTCGCTGTCGAAACGGACGAATGGTGGCGCGAGCAGTTAGCTGAGTTTGAAACGACTCATCCTCACAAAGTTCTGCAGCCGCAGGCAAACGGCTACGGGATGCTGCTCTATTCAAAGCTCGAACTAGTCAACGAACAGGTGAAGTTCCTCATCGAACCGGAAGTTCCGTCGATCCACACCCAGGTGCGGCTCGCTTCGGGAAAATTGATCGCACTCCGATGCCTGCATCCACGACCGCCGTTTCCGACCGAGGAAGATAGTTCCGCTCCCCGGGATGCCGAGCTCTTGGTGGTCGGAAAAGAAACCAAAGAGATGAAACAACCCGTCATCGTCTATGGTGATCTCAATGATGTGTCGTGGTCGTATACTAATTACCTGTTTCAAAAGGTAAGCGGACTGCTCGACCCGCGTGTCGGCCGCGGACTTTACAACACGTTTCATGCTGACTACTTTTTCATGCGGTTCCCGCTCGACCACCTTTTTCACTCAGTTCATTTCCGCCTCGTCGAGATCACGCGTCTCGATTACGTTGGTTCCGACCACTTCCCGGTCTACATAAAACTGAGCCTCGAGCCCGGCGCAGAGCATCAACAAAATGAACTGCCAACCAGTGAAACGGAATTGAAAGAGGCCGACGAAAAAATAAAAGAAGGTAAGACGGAGAACAAATGATCGCACCGCCGAGACGTGTACGCTTCGAAAACCAAGCACATAATTTTGAATTTCTTGGACCAAGATTTTACGCAATGGGCAGCCCCACCGGCGGGAAAACGTTGGTCAATTTAGTTAACGGAAGCGTTAGATCTGGTTACATCAAATGACCTTTTATAATGAACGTACAAGAACAAATCGACGAGTATATTACCAGCCAACCTGAGCCAAAACGCAGCGACTTGCAGGCGTTGCACGCCATGGTTCTGGACGTAATGCATACATGTAAATTATGCTTCCTCGATGGTAAAAACAGCAGCGGCAAGGTTGTTTCCAATCCAAATATCGGATACGGTTCTCGTGACCAAAAATACGCCGATGGAACGACGAGAGAGTTTTATCAAATTGGTTTGAGCGCAAACAAAACCGGGATCTCTGTCTATATCCTGGGTATCGAAGATAAGAAATACCTGGCCGAAACCTACGCCAAAGACCTCGGCAAAGCGACCGTGACCGGCTATTGCATCAGGTTCAAAACTCTAAAAGATATAAACACCGACGTACTCAAAGCGGCAATACAATTTGGGTTTGAGAATACGAATGAAGAAGTGGGCTGATGCAATAATTGAGATCATAATGTTCTGACGGTACGTGACATGTTATTGGCGATTATAGGTAAAGGAGTGAGTATGATGTTACAAATCTTGACGGTTTCTCTTCTGACGCTTTTGTTCTCGACTGGATGCAAAACAGGCGGTGAGGTTCCCGTGCAGACAACGGCGAACAGTGAACTGGCAATTGCTCCAACGCCGGAGCCGCCCCCGGAACCGAGAATGCCGATCTTAAGAGAGATTGCGAACTACAAACGATCCAAGCCGTCAGCCGGCATCCAAGAGATTGCTGATTACGCCAATGGTCTACTTCCAAAGTACGGCTTTCAATACGACCTCGATTTCGAACGCATAATTACGAGGAAAACGAAGCAACGTCAGACGAAACTAACGAAAATTCCGGAGGACGACGGCGAGTACGTCAGATTCGACTTAGACGTTGTCTCGATCGACGGGACTAAAAAGAAACTGCCTGTACTCGCACCTGCTGACAGTTCCTGTTGTTGCGGCTATTATTACACGCCCATACCAGTCACGAAGATTACGCCCAAAGAGCTAACTGTAGTGATCGACGCTCAAGAGATCGTCATAGCAAGACCGAAAGAAATTCCGATAGTACAGGAATACATATTCGGCAAAGAACAACGGAAGCTCGCAAAGCTTAGATCCTGGGAAGTTCCTTATGAAACCTACCCCTACGGTGTGTCTGC
>JBBRUA010000268.1:0-4491 GCA_038248245.1 Pyrinomonadales bacterium
CAGGTGCGGATTTAATCGCCAGCGTGTAAGGCGCTCCGTCAAGATATGAGTTTGGAAATTTGAACGGATTACTTGAAAAATCAACGTTTCCGTTCGATGACGCAGTTAAAGTAAGTTCGTCTCTGCCGTCTTTTTGCAGAACAACGGTCGTGCCTTTCGGCGCATAAAATACGCCGTCAAGAACCGAGCGTTTGGGGGTTTGGGCGTATGATATTTGTAGAGCGACAGACAACACCAGAATTGGCAAAATAATAATCTTAAATTTACTCATAATTTTAAGGTTTCACAGATTTACCACCTAACTAAACCCAATTCTGTTAAAGTTTTGACAGAATTCATATTAGTTAAGTTTTCCGAAAGCCCTGCCGTCGAGCCACAGTATTCGGCCGCCTTTGACGGCTGAGAAGTGTGCGGCGTATGTCCGCGGCTTGCCCGAGATCGACGAGAATGACAGTTGCCAGACCGTGGGGACGGTCACTTTCCCGCTGCCCTTAACGCCTTGAAACTTGATGTTCCCGACCGCCCCGCTCGCTACCCCGAGATCCCAGTTGTAACTGCCGCCCGCGCCGAACGCAAAGTTTTCGATCGAGGCATGCGTGTCCGTGTAGGCGGCAGCTCCCGTGTACGCGTTCACGAAGGAAAGCGAACCCGAAAAATCGTTCGTCCATTTGCCCTTCAGATCCGCGGCGGCAACGCCGAACTTATTGTAGTTCGCCATAGCTTCCATCCTCTCCCAACCGGCGGTCGATGCTCGGTATGCACCAAATTCCTGTTCGAACGACTGCTTATTTGGCGTTATAAACTCCATATATTTGCCGCTGCCGTTGGAGTAGTTCATTTTGAACAGCACGACATAGACTCGCTTGCCCGTGCCTTTTTCAACCATGTCCGCCTCGGCATATTCGATCGCCTGCCATCCGGTGATCGGCATAAATTGAAGATTTGACGCCGAACTGTATCTCGGTGCAACCAGCACGTCCCACCCATTTTTCAGCCCGTCGAGCAAAACGGACTTATATGCATCGGCGACTTTATTCGGATAATGGATCAGAACTTTAGTCGTTCCCTTCGTCACCTGCACCCAATCTTTCTGAACCGTGCCCGTCCACCCGTCATCGAAATTCGTGGTGGTAAATGCGTAACCGCCTGCGGAAGCCGGAACAGGCAAAGCCGCTTTTGGAGTCTGCGTGGCCTTCACAGGTTCGACGACCGGCTTCTTTAATGTTGCCGACCCGAGAAAGTCGGAAATGGTTTGCTGATACGCATCCGTATTAGTGAGAACCAGAACGTTCACCATCTTGCCGTAACCGCTGATGGTCACGAGCATCGCGATCCCTTTCGTGCCGTCTTTCTCGAACGCGGCGACACCCGACTGAGCCTCCCAGCCGTCATCTGCCGTCGGGTTTACCATTTGCGGAGCGGTCGAAACATTGACCGCTCCCTTTACGACCGTCTCCCACGCGGCGTCAAAGTTCGCCTTCGAATCATCCGTTCCGGGAATCGATTTGAAGAGCGTGATCAAACAATACGCTCCGCTTGCCTTATCCTCCGTCGACAGCTGAAGCGAACTCTGGCCCGCCTGCTTATTCCATCCCTTCGGAGACTTAAACGTCGCTATGTCGAATGTCTCCGGCACCTGCGCTAACGACGCGATCGAAAACGACACAAATCAGATAATCGAACAAGATAGTTTTTTCACACATTGCTCCTTATTCTAAAGACGGAAGTTTTTGATCGTTTTGCTTAGCAGAAAACAGCCATGTTTCCCACGCCGAATTTTTAACCCAATCGCCGAGTTTGAAAAATGGTCAGCCGCTTTTTTTGCCCGTCTATTTGTCGCTGTCAGTCATACGGTTCAGTTAGGGAAGAAGCATGCTGCCGAACGTCATCCATGTCGCTAAGCCGCAGACGACACTGAAAACAACAAAGGCGAACTCCGCAAATCTTCCTTCGACCCATGCCTTTCTAAGAAAAATGACCATCGTGGCAAGAGCGATAAACGTTGTCACAACGGCGAGAACAAGCGGATCGAATCCTATATTCCGGCTAAAATTATATTCGTCAAAATTCGGGTTTGGACTGTAACCTAACGCTCTAAAATAAACATAAACGCCGTTCACGATCCTACCGATCGGAGCCGCCAGACCAAGGATCACCCAGAATGGAATATACTTTTTTCGGGTAAAAAATAACGCCACACCAATTGTCACATAACTGATCATCGGCCCAATGATATTCACCGTCGCCAGCTGAAAACTACTAAGCGCGTCCTTATCAGCCGAAACCGAAACCGAGTGCAGTTGAACATTGCCCGCTCCGAAAAAATAATACGCCAAAAAATGCCCAAGTTCGTGCGTAATGATCGACAGCGGCACAACGACGATTCCGATACCCGCATATTTTAAGGCTTTAGTGATAAGTTTTGTCATATCAAAAACCTTGAATAGTTTCAGCTAGATCTTCACGCACTGGCCGCGTTTCAGGAATTGCCCATCACCGGCCTTTCCCTCATGTTGGCCGATTTCAATCACGGTTAGTTTGCCTTTGCCGATTCGCCTTTCAAATTCTCACCCACAAATAATGCTCGCATGCCGTGCGGTCAAGAGCCATTTTCCGTTCCGTTTCATCCAAACATTGGTAAAGCGTCGTTTAATTGTTTGTCCCTTTTGCGGAGAATTTTGACTCATCACGATAGTTTCCCGTCCCATTGTAACGACGGTCTTTCCGTGAATTAGAACCGTTTCAATTTCGCGGACGAATGATGCATAATCAACAACGCCCCGGCGGATTAGGTCCTTGAGTGCTTCCTTTCCTTTGACAATTTCGTTCCGTGGGCTGTTGGTAGTAAAGTCGTTACTGCTTAATTCATCTAAAATTCGAAAATCCTTTTTCAAAATCGCCTCGGCCTCCGATAAATCGAGCCTTCTGATTTGCTGTTCGAGCGTTTCATTCCGATTTTTTAAACTTTGAGAATAAACAACTGTCGGAAACATGACCAATATAACAACAAAATAAAAAACAGGAATATTTTTCATATTATTAACGCTCCTAAATTTTCACGCACTCGCCGCGTTTGAGAAACTGGCCGTCGCCTTGCTTGCCGGTGTGTTCGCCGTTTTCGACATTGCCCATCACGATCGCGATCGATTCGGACCAGCCGTCTTAATCAAGAATTTCCGTAAACGTTCCAAATATAGTTCGCAACTCTCTTTCTGCGAGTCGAATATTCATTTAATGGTTTTCAGGCTTGGATTACCGAACTATTATAGACCGAATAGTCCGAATCGAAAAACTTTTCAGCCATTGAGGAATTGCATGATGATGCTTTCGAACCGAAGCAATTTAGCGGGAACGGATGTTTGAGTTACACTTGTGAGGCTAAACTAAAACAAACCAACCGGAGAAATCATATGGATCAGCAAAGCGGTTCTGGAAAACGACTTGATCGAAAGGTGGCGATCATTACCGGAGCGACCGGCGGCATCGGCGAGGCGACGGCAAAACGCTTTCTTGAAGAAGGTGCGAGCGTAATGTTGGTCGGGCGTTCGGAGGAAAGGCTCAGCTCAACACTCGATAATCTGGCCGCACTCGGTAATGTAGCCACATCGGTCGCGGATGCAACTGATGAGAATGCGATGGCGGCGGCCGTCGCTGCTACGGTCGAGGCCTTTGGCGGCGTCGATATTCTATTGGCTAATGCCGGAACGGAAGGCAAGATCGCACTCATAGAGGATCAAACTGTAGAGAATTTTGAGGAAACTTTCCGCACCAACGTAATAGGCGTTTGGCTGTCAATGAAATATTGCGTCGAGCCGATGAAAAAACGAGGGCGTGGTTCGATGATCGCTCTCTCGTCGATCGCGGGTGTTATCGGTGTTCCGGCCGGTGCACCCTATTTTGCCAGCAAACACGCGGTCATGGGACTCGTCAAAACGGCGGCGCTTGAACTCGGGCCATTCGATATTCGCGTCAACGCCATCGGTCCCGGGCCGATCGACAATCGGATGATCCGCTCGATCGAAACCCAATTATCACCGGACGATCCGGACACAATGCGAGAAGGATTTTCGCAATTGATCGCGATGAAGCGTTACGGCACAAACGAAGAGGTCGCAAACCTCGCCCTCTTCCTAGCAAGCGACGAGGCATCGTACTGCACCGGCAGCATCCACATGATCGACGGCGGATTTACTGCTGCGTGAACCCAAATTATTTCCTGTGTCCTGTCGTGGTTAGATTCTTACGCACTCACCGCGTTTAAGAAACTGACCGTCGCCTTGTTTGCCTGTGTGTTCGCCGTTTTCGATGATGACGTTACCGCGTGAGAGGACGGTCTCGACTTTGCCTTTTACCTTCCAGCCTTCATACGAACTGTAATCGACATTCATGTGCTCGTGCTCGACACCGAAGGTGTGTTCGGTGTCCGGATTGAAGATAACGATGTCCGCATCTGACCCGACGGCGATCGTTCCTTTTTTGGGGAAGAGGCCG
>JBBRUA010000269.1:0-4487 GCA_038248245.1 Pyrinomonadales bacterium
GGCGGGCATTTCCGCGACAGGTTGGGGCGAGTACTTTATCCGTCTCGGCGTTGCCCGCGACATCTCGGCACTTATGGAATACCGCGCTTTAACGGTGCAAAACGCCGCCGATATGGTCATCAAAACCAAACTCCAAAACCTCGGCGGCGACGGCGGAGTGATCGCACTGGACAAATTCGGCAACATGGCCGTCTCATTCAACTCGGAAGGAATGTACCGAGCGTACATCGACGCGAGCGGGAAGCCGGTAGTTGAGATATACAAGTAAGAAAGTGGCCCGCGAAAAACGCGAAAAGAGGTGATTTTAAGAATCTTACTTGTAGCTTTTCTCGTTATTCGCGGTCACTAAAAGTTTTTATGTTATCAGCAGAAATAATTGCTATCGGGTCGGAACTTTTGACTCCGACGAAGACGGATACTAATAGCCTGTGGCTGACTGAGAAGCTGAATGATATCGGCATTGAGGTGATGCTCAAGACGATCGTCGGCGATGATGGTGCTCGGCTGGAGGAGACGGTTCGGGATGCGATGCGGCGTTCGGATCTGGTGATCACGACCGGCGGTTTGGGGCCGACCGAAGACGATATTACGCGGCAATACACGGCGGCGGCGTTGGGGCTCAAACTCGTTTATCAGGATGATATCGAGGAAGCGTTGCGTGAGCGTTTCAAGTCGTGGGGGCGGGACATGCCGGAGATCAACAAGCGGCAGGCGTTTGTGATCGACGGCGCCGAAATACTGCCGAATCCGCACGGTTCAGCGGTCGGAATGCTGGCGGAGGTCGATGAAAAAATATTGGCAATTCTGCCCGGTCCGCCGCGTGAGAATCAGCCGATGTTTACTGATCACGTCCTGCCAAAACTGCTGGCGTTGGCGGGCGAGACATTTGTTAAGCGCCGTTTGCTCCGCGTTTCGGGGCTGGGCGAATCGGCGGTCGATGAGATCGCGGCGCCAATTTACAAGTCTTATCCAACCGTTCAGACTTCGATACTGTTCAACAAAAGCGAGGTTGAGATACACATCGCGGCGCGAGCGGACGTGGCCGACGATGCCGAAAATACGGTCAACGAGGTCGCTGATAAATTGATCGCGGCGTTGGGCAGGGCGGTTTTTGCGACCAACGGTGAGACGATGGAGCAGATCGTCGGCGAACTGCTAACGACGCGAGGTGAGACCGTGGCATTTGCGGAAAGCTGCACCGGTGGGCTCGTCGCCCAGCGGATAACTGCGGTTCCGGGATCCTCCAAGTATTTTATGGAAGGCGCGGTCACGTATTCTAACGGCGCCAAGATGCGAACGCTTGGGGTAGATGCTGCGATCTTCGAGAAAAACGGAGCCGTGAGTGCCGAGTGTGCCGAAGCGATGGCCGCAGGGATGCGCGTCTACGCGAATACCGATCATGCGATCTCAATCACCGGCATCGCCGGACCGGACGGCGGCAGCGAAGAAAAGCCGGTCGGAACTGTTTTCATCGGCTATTCGAGCAAAGACGTTACGAAATCTGTTGGCTTCGTCCTGCCGGGCGACCGTTATTTAATACGATGGCGGTCGAGCCAGGCCGCTTTGGATTACTTGCGACGGCAATTGATCTCCACATAGAGCGCGAACCCGATGATATCTACTTTAAGGTTGCTTTTTTCGGCCATTCGGCTGAAAATTGCAAGTGCGCGTTTTCTGCAGCTAAAACGGGAAAACATTTGCAACTAACTCGTGCACATACCGTGTTAATGGTTGGTTTTACCGAATAATTTACGGACCGCGAGTCCGGTGTGCTTACTGAAAGTTATGAAAAGATCGATAAATATCCGCGGATTTCTGAGTTTGCTGTTAATGGTCGCGATCATGTCGCCGACTGCGGCATTCGCGTTTGGCGACGGCAAAAAGCATTTCAAACAGGGAATGAAGCACGAGGTCGCGGAAGAATGGGACAAGGCAGCGGAGGAATTCGCCCTCGCCGTGTCGGACAACCCGGCGAATCCAGAATACCGTCTCCACCTTGTGCGCTCGCTTTTCAATGCATCGCAGATGTACATGAAAAAAGGCACGCTCGCGGCGAACGAAAAGGATTATGAAGGCGGCTACGTTGCTTTTCGTAAAGCGTATGCGTTCGATCCGACGAATGAGTTAGCTAAAAGCGAAATGGCACGGATGGTCCGTTTGCAGGAACTTGCTAACGGCGGATCGCCTGCACCCGACAAAAGCGATGACCCGAACCGGCCCAAAATGGTGCCCACCGGCTACAAAGGCCAAAACGTTCCGGTCGTGACGCAAGTTCCGCAGAGGCTCGAGAAGCTTCGCGAATTGCCGTATCCGGCCGGTATCGATTTGATCACGATCGTCAAAGACCTCGCACGTGACCTGGATCTCAATGTGCTCTTCGATGCAGAATCGTTTCGGACGCCGGGCAGAAAAACGAACATCGATCTTAAAAACGTCACCGCCGCACGGGCACTCGATTACATTTTTTTGCAAGAAGGCCTTTTCTTCCAAAAAGTCGGTCCGCGAACGATCATGGTCGCTTCGCAGCAACAGCGGACGAAGTTTCAACAGCTTGTTCTGCGGACATTTTATCTTGCCAACGCATCTCCGAAAGATATCGCGAAAGTCGTGCAGACAGCGATTCCGGCTCAGCCGGGACGAAGCCAGACGATCGTTTTGACGGATGACGCGACAAACAGTGTTACCATTCGCGACACCGAGGAAAATATTCGCCTGATCGGCCAGTTGATCAAATCGCTCGACAAAGATCGTGCCGAGGTCGTGATGGACGTCGCTATTTACGAGGTTAACAAGAACGACTTGCTTCAACTTGGAAATCAGATAGGTAATTCTACCCAGCTGACGACCTTGGGCGGATCGACCAGCGGCGTTGTTGGACTTGGCGGAAACGAGCTTTTTGGGAAGATCGGGCGAACAAGTATACTCCCGACCGCGTTCGGTCTGGGTTTGGTTTTGCCGGCCGCGAATTTGGTCGCTTTTCAGAGCAAAGGCAACACGAAGCTGATCGCTTCGACGCAGATCCATGCATTTAATAATGAAGATTCATCGGCCCGAATCGGACAACGCGTTCCGGTGCAGAGTGCCCAGATCATCAACGGTTCGAATCCTCAAAATTCGGGCAATGGCGGATTTGTTTCCAATGTTATCAATTACGAGCAGGTCGGTCTGACGCTCAAATTCAAACCTCTTGTTTTCCCAAATCAGGACGTTCAGGTCGCGATGGAGATCGAGTCAAAAGACGTCGCCGGTGCGTCAACGCTGACGCCGACGTTTACGGAACGTACGATCAAGGGAACGGCACGAATACAGAATAATAAAACACTTCTTCTTGCGAGTGTTGCTCAGGATGTCGAGACTAATGGTCGTTCAGGCATTCCTTTGTTGGGACTTATTCCGATCCTTGGCCGCTTATTTACCGCTCCTACGCGCGACAATCGTCAGGTCGATATCGTCATTGCGGTCACGCCTCGTGTGATTCGGGCTCCAGCCATTTTGCCCGAGGATGAGATCGAACGGCCGACGGGAAGTTTGGCGGTACCGACGAACAATTCGCTTGAGGAATTGGTCATTGAAGAAGAGCAGCTAGAACTTTTGGCGGCGGCTCGGCGCATTCCGACGATCGTTAATGTTCAACTGCCTGATCAAGTCGAGGCTCCGGCTTATGTTCGCACGAATGAGACGACATCAGCGGTTCCTGTGAAAATCGACGCAGTTTTGACCCAAACGGCGGCAATGGCGGACCCGAGATTGAGACCGATCGATTCGAGCGTGAAGACCTTGCGGCTTAAGGAAACGTCCGATGTTGTCGGGCCGGCAGTTAGTTCGGTTACGACCGCTTCGCCAACCGCACCTGCACTTGAGATCAGGATGGACGCCGTCAGGTCTGAGCTTAAAGCCGGACATCGAGTGAAAATTGCCGTGATGGTCGACGGAAACACGGCGTTCAACGCCGCGGTTCTCGGACTTAAATTTGACGCTCGTAAGCTGGCGGTGAAGAATGTATCGTTCGGCGATGCCTTCGGTTCGGCTGCGGCAAATCGATTGGCGACGCCATTCCTCAATCAAAACGGCAAGACGTATGTTTCGCTGATTGTGAGGGACGGAGGCGTGAGCGAAATGGCCGGTGTGCTTGCCTTTATCGAGGTCGAGGCGTTGGTTGACGGCATTCCGGAGATCGATTTTGACCGCGATGTTTTGAACTTTTTAACTGCGGACGGCAAGAATTTTGCGGTCAAATTCGGCGAATAATATAACGTGAGCGTGGGAATTAAAAAACGTTTGAGAAGTGCGGCGGGCTACAGTCTGCTGGAACTTGTCGCCACACTGACGGTGCTCGCGATCCTTGTGATGGGTACGATACCGATGGCGCAGAATGCAGTCCAGCGGCAGAAGGAATTGCGGCTGATCGAGACTTTGCGGAATGTGCGTAATGCGATCGACGAGTTCAAACGCGACACGTTGGGAGCCTGTCCGCAGGGAAGTGTGAC
>JBBRUA010000270.1:0-4483 GCA_038248245.1 Pyrinomonadales bacterium
AAAGAAATACCCGAACGTTAAGATCGATTACAAAAGCGAACTAGGATATCTGAATATGAAAGAGGTTCTGAAAGATTATCCACAACTTACCGATTACGCGATCGAAGCGGCGAAACGAGCCGGTGTTGCGGCGAGGCTTAGGCCGATACGGGGCGGCACTGATGGTTCGCGCCTGACAGCGATGGGTTTGCCGACGCCTAATCTATTTACCGGCGGACACAATTTTCACGGAAAACTTGAGTTCAACTCGAGAAAAGGCTTAGAAAAGTCGACCGAAACATTGGTGAATCTGATCCAGATCTGGGCCGAGAAAAGTAAATAACAAACAGCAATCAATACGAGAAAATAGGCTGCCCGATAATTGAGTTATCGTACAGCCTAGTATTATTCAGCAGGTTAATTTTCAACTCTTTTCTAAATAAAGGTCGGCGAATCTTTTCTTTAGATCTTCCACCTTAGGTTTATCGTTAATGACGATATACGGATCGTTCGGATTTTTGAACAGATAATCCTGATGATATTTTTCGGCGTCGAAAAAGTCTTTTAGTTGTACGACCTGAGTTACGACCGGCGATGAAAAGGCTTTTGATTTGTTGATGGCGTCGATGAATGCATCGGAAAGGTTCTTTTGCTCTTCGTCCGTGTAGAATATCGCCGAGCGATATTGTGTTCCGATATCGGGACCTTGGCGATTAAGTTCGGTCGGGTTGTGGGCGACTGAGAAGAAGACCATTAACAGTTGCTGATAGGTAACTTTCGACGGGTCGTAGGTTATCTTGACAGCCTCAGCATGAGCGGTTCGGCCTCCACTGACCGATTCATAGTCCGCAGATGCTTTCGTGCCGCCGGAATAGCCTGACTTAACATCTACCACGCCTTTGACATGTTCAAAGACGGCCTCGACTCCCCAAAAACATCCTCCGGCAAAGACAGCGGTCTGTGTACCCTTTGCTGCTACCGCCTTGTCCGGGGTTGGCAATGGTGAAAGATCTGTGAGGTCTACCGTTTTCGAAGAGCTGCTTACCACCCCACAACCGATTGCGATACTAACCGCGACCGCGCAAAATATTTTTATAAGAAACGACATATTTATAACTCCTTAGGGCACGAAACCACCGGAACCTGATCACATAATTTTAAATCATCTTCGGCGGCGGCGAACGGTGCCTACACATGGAATTCAGCTAGTGAAGCGTTTTGTTCCCCAAATATTAATTTCTCCGTTTATAGTGTTTTAGATTCATGTGCAGGGCGTGACATCCTGCACCGGGCATTACATCACTTCGGTGAATTCCTGCTAAACTTGAAAATAACATAGAAATGAACGATACGGTCATCAATTCATCGAAAGCGCCTGAACCGGTCGGGCTTTACCCGCACGCGCGCCGCGTCGGAGATCTACTTTTCTTGTCCGGAGTCGGCCCCCGTGAGCGAGGATCAAAAAATATTCCCGGTGTCGAACTTAATGACGCGGGTGAGATCGTTTCGTATGACATCGAAGCGCAGTGCCATTCGGTATTTCAGAATGTTCGGCACATCCTCGACGATGCCGGTTCGTCGTGGATGAATATTGTCGACGTCACGGTTTTTTTAACAAATATGAAAGACGATTTTGCTATATATAATCGTATTTACGCAGAGTATTTCGCCGACAATCAGCCGTGCCGGACGACAGTCGAGATAAATAAACTTCCGACACCTATTGCCATCGAGCTAAAGGTAATTGCAACGATAGACTAAATCAAAAGGGTAATAAAATGATACAAACAAAGGGTTACGCAACACATGACAAGAATGCCAAATTCGTACCGTTCGAGTTCGAACGTCGCGATGTTGGCTCAAACGATATTCTCATTGATATCGAGTATGCAGGTATTTGCCACTCTGATATTCACACGGCGAAGAACGAGTGGGAAGCGATGATGCCGACGATGTATCCGGTCGTGCCGGGTCATGAAATAGTCGGCCGCGTTTCGCAGGTTGGTGATGCGGTTACGAAGTTTAAGGTCGGCGACGTCGCCGGGATCGGTTGCTTTGTCGATTCGTGCCGCGAATGTTCGCCGTGCAAGGACGGATTTGAGCAATTTTGTTACAAGGGAGCCGCTTATACCTACAGCGGAACTTACATGGATCGCGTGACGCCGACCTACGGCGGATACTCAAACAATTATGTCATCGACGAAAACTACGCTCTCAAGGTCAAAGCTGAGGGCGATCTCGCCGGCGTTGCCCCGCTGATGTGTGCCGGCATTACGACCTACTCGCCGCTACGTCGTTTTGGCGTCGGGCCGGGACAGAATGTTGGAATTGTCGGTCTTGGCGGCCTTGGCCACATGGGCGTCAAGATCGCCGTCGCTATGGGAGCGAACGTTACGGTCTTTAGCACGTCGCCGTCGAAAGAGGCTGATGCTAAGGCTCTTGGAGCGCATCACTTCGTTGTGACGAGCGACCCGGCAAATCTTGCTCCGCTAGCCGGAACGTTCAACTTTATCCTAGACACCGTGTCCGCCGATCATGATGTGAATATGTACATCAATCTGCTCGGTATTCGTGGAACGATGGTCGTCGTCGGTGTTCCGCCGAGCCCGAACACCGTCCATTCATTCGGCTTAATATTCGGCAATAAAACTCTCGCAGGTTCGCTGATCGGCGGCATTCCTGAAACACAGGAAATGCTGGATTTCTGTGCCGATCACGGTATTACCTCCGATGTCGAAGTGATCAAACCCGACTATATCGAAACGGCCTACGACCGCACGATAAAATCGGACGTGCGGTATCGTTTTGTAATTAATATGAAAAATGCTTGAGGAGATTTGCCCACGAGATAAACAAATTATGGAGGTATAAATGCACGCCATCGCGTGTGACGCGTATCGATAGCGATTAGATTCAAGAAACGTATGTTTGCCGTTACTATTCGAGACTAACCAAAATGAAACAATTATACTGCCTAATTTTACTTTGGATTGCAGCTCTGCTCTTCTTTGTTCAGCCTACAAATGCGCAGACGGCGAAACCTGCCGCCACGTCCGCACTGCTCTATAAGATCGAGGGTAAGAGCCTCAAGAAGCCTTCGTACCTTTTTGGCACGATCCATTTGATCTGCGAGAAAGACATGTTCAGGGCCGAGACGATGAAGACGTATCTTGATCAGACTAGTCAGTTGATGCTCGAAATGGATCTTGATGATCCGGTGGCAATGAAGAAGGTTACGGATGGTTCCGTCTTAAAGGACGGTAAGACAGTAAAGGATTTACTGAAGCCGGAGGAATACTCAAAACTCGACTCGGTCTTCAAATCGTATCTCGGCATTTCGTTTGACATGCTGGCTACGTATAATCCAATCGTCTCAAGCAGCATCTTTTTAATGAGTCCGAAGATAATCGGATGTCAGGCTGCGAAAGGTTACGAAACAGAATTGATGAAGGCGGTCGCTTCTCGAAAAGTGCCTGTGGTTGGACTCGAAACCGCTGAAGAACAGATAGCAGCCCTAGATTCGCATCCTCTAAATGATCAACTTAAATGGTTGACCGATATAGCTAACAACCCGCAAAAGCCCATCGACGAATTTCAGAAATTAAACAAGCTATACTTCGCTCAGGATTCCGATTCGCTCTATGATCTCGCTTCGAACGGAGGAATGTCGCAAACAAAAATGCTCGACGACAGAAACATCAAATGGATCCCCACCATTGAAAAAACGATAGTAGGAACTCCAACTTTTATCGCTGTCGGATCTGGGCATTTGGGCGGAAAGAACGGAGTAGTCAGTCTGTTAAGGGCAAAAGGGTACACGCTCACGCCGATCAGGTTTTGATTAGATGGGAATACGAAGGCCTTTCAATTTCAAACAATGGATCGACGAGCATCGGCATTTGCTCAAGCCGCCGGTCGGGAATCATTGCGTTTATTCCGACGATGATTTTATCGTGATGGTCGTTGGCGGGCCGAATTCGCGGAAGGATTATCATTGGGACGAGGGCGAAGAGCTTTTTTACCAACTCGAAGGCGATCTAAAAGTTCAAATTCAGGAAGAAGGCAAGGGAGTTGAAATTCTGATCCGCGAGGGCGAGATGTTTCTGTTGCCGCCGCGAATTCCGCACAATCCTATCCGCGGAGCAAATACAATCGGCCTCGTTATTGAGCGCAAACGCCGAGAAGGTGAAAGTGACGGACTGATGTGGTTTTGCGAAAACTGCAACGAAAAGCTTCACGAAGAATATTTTCAGTTAACTGACATAACCACGCAGTTTCAAGAAATCTTTAAAATCTTTTATGGATCGATTGATCTGAGAACTTGTAAAAGGTGCGGTGCAGTAATGGAACCGCCGCCAGTTATTTGCTGACGAAAATGTTAAAGATCGACGTTCATACCCACATTCTGCCCGCAGAAATCCCGAATTGGAAAGACAAATTTGGCTACGGGGGATTTATTTCGCTGGATCACTACAAGCCATGTTGTGCGCGAATGCTTCGCGAC
>JBBRUA010000271.1:0-4482 GCA_038248245.1 Pyrinomonadales bacterium
GGACGATCTTCGCGTGGATCAACTCGGCAAATAGCTGCCCCAGCGGTCGCGGTCTTGATACAAAGAAGCGCGATCATATTACCTTTCTGCATGATCGCAGTACGTACGGCGACATCGTCAAGCTCTTCATCAAACTCGTCAAATTCCGCGAGGTCTTCGTCGTATTCTTCGTCAAAGTCGAAATCCGCTTCAAAATCAAATTCGTTGCTCATAAAAACTCGCCAAAGGCGTACCTACAAACTACACGTTGACGCGGAAAAGTTCAATTCGTATTTAACCTCGGCCAAATTCTTGACGAGCATTTCCTCTGCCACCCGATTGCCGGTGCGGCGGTCAACTAGTTCGCGCCAGATCTCGTTCTCACGAAAATTCTTTTCACCATTCTTAATAAACCGGTGATTTTTTTCGAAAACGTGATATGCATACTGCGGTTCGCGACCGGCGTAGATCCCACCTTTCAGATGGTCGTCGGTCAGCCAAAGCTTTATCTGAAAAGTGAGGTCAGTCGGATTATGGAAACGTAGATCGATGTAGTTAAAGAATACGCCCGCACCGCTACCAAAAGGCAGGACACGGTTCTCGTCCGGGAACGGGTCAAAGCTATGGTGATGGCGTTCGGCGATCTCGAGCGGCGTATGGAGTGCCATCCAGTACAACAGATTTGCAAGCTGGCACAGTCCGCCGCCAACGCCGCGGACAACCTCGCCTCGGGATAGCTGCATTCCTTCGCAATAACCTTTCTCGCCGGTCGCCTCGCCCAACTGCCGCCAAAATGAGAACGTCTGGCCTGGTTTGATAAGAATTCCGTTGACCGTCGGGTAGGCGATCTTAAGGTTCTCAACTTTGTTTTCCTGTAATTGTGGATCGGAATTGCCGAGTCGGCGGCGAAGCAGCGACTGATGCTTTTTACAGGTGAACGGAAGTGTTTCAGCAGATATCTCGGACGCGAATCGACCTGATCTTGGAAGATCCGCGACCCGTCTGAAAAAGCGCTTTTGCCAGATGCGTGTTTTGTAAACGATCGGATGTATTTCGGATAGTCTTCGTTTCATTTAGTTTGACCGAAGTCGCTCGACATCACCGGCCTGGACGATTGTAACCGAGCCATCACTCCTTTTCACACGCAGGGCACCATTTTTTTCGAGTCCATCTGTGACTCCGTCGAACGGCTCACCGTTGAGCGTTACGCGGACGGGCTTGCCGCTGAAATAAGATGAACGCCGCCGCCAATGCTCTATGATCTCGGTTGGGCCGTTTTCCTCGCTCAGGATGTGATAAAAGTAGGAAATAAAATGGGTTACCGTTTCCGCGAGTTCGTCAGAGCTGATCCGTTTACCGGTCTCCATTTCTATCGACGTTGCCGTTTCGGCGATCTCCTCGGGAAAACTCGAACTTGTCAAATTTACTCCGATGCCGACGACGACCGCAATGCCGGTTTTTGTCTCGATCGTTTCAGCGAGAATCCCACTGATCTTATCGTTCCCGATAAGAATGTCGTTAACCCATTTGATGTCGGGTTTTAGTCCGAATCTTTCGAGCGCATCATGAACGGCGACACCGGTCATCAGGGTAATTAACGGAAGAAATTTTGCTTCGAGCTTCGGCCTCAGCAAAATAGTGAAATATAGTCCCGAGTCGAGATCCGAAACCCAACTGCGACCCCGTCGACCACGCCCCGCCGTTTGCTGACGTGCTATCACACACAGACCTTCGTCCGCTCCGAGTCTAGCCTGGTTGGCCGCCTCAGTGTTGGTCGAATCCAGCGTGTCGTAACGAAGAATGTGGATGTTCATGAAATCGTCGGGTATTGAAAGGCTTCGAGATAAATCAACGTCGATCATGCCTCGATGATCCCGTATAGGTGACGGTCACCGGTAAGTGTGGCCCAATGACCCTTATCGAAAGGTCCAAAGCGAGTCGCAGTAGTAATTCTTGCTATCGAAAAAGTTTTGTTTGACCTCAAAACCACTTTCGCGGGCGAGCTCGTCGATCATTTTGAGACTATATTTTTGCGAGATTTCCATAAAGACTGCTTCCCACTGATCGAAATCGAACGTTCGGCCAAGTGCATCGATATGGACACTTTGATTTTCGCGGCTGATCAGGAATGACCGAGCAGAGGCCTCGACGGGCCGGTAATTCGCGTAATGAGTAAACTTTTCAACATCAAAATTCGCACCTAATTCACGATTGATCCGTTTTAACAAATTCAGATTGAATGCCGCAGTCACTCCAGCAGGATCGTCATACGCAGGAACGATGACGTGCGGATCTTTTTGCAGGTCGAAACCGATAAAAAGCAGATCGTGGTCGCTCATTACGCCGCGAAGTTTGCGGAAAAAATCGAGTGCCTGATCCCGACTGAAATTACCTATGTTAGAGCCGAGAAAAAGTAAGATCTTTCGTTTTCCCGATCCGTCTTTCAGTGATTCGAGGATACGAAAATAATCCCCTGTGCGAGTTTCAATATTCAGGGAAGGGAATTCGGCGGTGAACTTTGCCGACAAAGCGTCGAGAGCCTCCTGTGAAATGTCTATTGGGGCATAGGTTATTTCGGCATTCTGTTTGAGAAAGTGCCCGATCAAAACTGCCGTTTTAGTGCCGTCGCCCGCTCCAAGTTCGATCAGATCAAACGCCGGCGTCGAATTCGACGCAGCCGATCCATTCGAAAACGCCTGAAAGATCTCATCGGCCTGGTTTGAAAATATCTCGTGTTCACAGCCGGTCAGGTAATATTCCGGGAGCTTCATTATTTCCTGAAAAAGCCGCGAGCCTTCGTCGTCGTAGAAATATTTCGACGAGAGCTCCTTTGGCGTCGACGATAGACCGCGAAGGACATCTTC
Source organism: Pyrinomonadales bacterium (assembly GCA_038248245.1). Classification (GTDB taxonomy): domain Bacteria; phylum Acidobacteriota; class Blastocatellia; order Pyrinomonadales; family Pyrinomonadaceae; genus OLB17. Next base: position 2,844 of record JBBRUA010000271.1, read on the forward strand.
GGCGAATTGTGAGAGTTCGGTTGTGGTCGAGCTTTGCATAGTTGTCAGAACCGTCTTCGAGAGCAGGCGTTGAACAATTAAATGGTGATAACTTCTTTTGAGATAAATCTCACAACGCCCGATTACGAAGGCGGTCGTGACTTGACGAGTCGTATTCCTGTAAATTGCCACCTCAAGTGGGGATGGAAAAAATTTCTGTAAGTTGAACGGCTGTGGCCGTCCGGTGTTACGACTGAACCGCCGCGGAGCACCATTTGGTTTACCATGAATTTACCGTTGTACTCGCCGACGGCACCGGGGGCTTTGGAGAAACCGGGGTAGGGAAGATACGCAGAATTTGTCCATTCCCAACGCTTTCCCCAATCAAATTTTAGACTTGCCGCTTCCCATTCGAACTCGGTCGGCAGACGCATTCCTTTCCAGTCCGCAAAGGCCGATGCCTCATAGTACGAAATATGACAAACCGGTGCGGCCATAACGACTTTTCTCGATCCGCCGAGCGTAAACTGGTGCCACTCACCATCAACCTTTCGCCAGTAAAGTGGCGAAATGACCTCGTTCTGATGCACCCAGTCCCACCCTTCCGAGTGCCAAAGCCGATGGTCGGAGTAGCCGCCGTCCTCGATAAACTCAATAAAGTCAGCATTTGTGACCAAACGGTCACTGATCGAAAAATTGTCAAGATAGACCTTGTGCCGTGACAATTCATTATCGAAGCAGAATCCGTCGCTCTGAAACCCGATCTCGTGAACTCCACCTTTTACTTCGACGAATGAGCCGGGTGCGGATTCAGTTAGTTCCTCGATCGCCATTCCTTCGCGATAGACCGGGAAAAGCGGATTTACACTAAGCGTGTATTTAAGATCGGTCAGGAAGAGTTCCTGATGCTGCTGTTCGTGATTTAGGCCGAGAACGATCAGATCGGTCAAAGCGGCGGCCCCACTTACTTTCGATTCGCCCAACATGTCGCTAAGCCCGAGCATTTTCTCGTCGACGAATTTACGATAAGCAAAAACGTGTTTTACCGTTGGGCGGCTGAGGTCGCCGCGGTTGTCGCGGCGGGTCCGTTCGCCAATGGTGTTGTAGTAGCTGTTAAAAAGGAAGCCGAAATGTTCGTCGAACACTTCGTAGCCTGGCATGTAGTTTTTGAGGATCATTTCCTCGAAAAACCAGGTCGTGTGAGCGATGTTCCACTTGGGCGGCGAAACATCGACGCTCGGCTGAGGAATGTAGTCTTCGATCTCGAGCGGCTCACATAGATGCTCGGTGTGGCTTCGTACCCGGAGATAAAATGCGTGTAGATCGACCTGTTCCGACAATTTCGCTTTGCTAACCTGCATAAGTCAATTAGAGCAAAAATCAGAGCAAAGGGGAAGATTTAATCTATTAACGGTACGACGCGATCGACGGCTGCGCAGTTTTTGCACCCAATAATTCCCATTCAAACACTTGTCTTGCACGTTTATTTTCGACGGCATTGGCTAGGAAACGAATAAGTTCGTCGTGCGGAATATCTATTTGTGATCGATTTGGAGGGAACTGTGTTGCGGAAAACGACCTGTTGTCGCGTTTCGCGTTTTGACGCGGGGTATTTATTTCGTTTAGGTTGACCATCGTAGCCTCCATGTTTGGGGCAGAC
>JBBRUA010000272.1:0-4461 GCA_038248245.1 Pyrinomonadales bacterium
ATAATTTGCAGAAGTCCGGTGTAAAGAACGGCGAATGGGTCCAGATCTCGCGTCTCGGCAACCCGCTCGTCAACGAAGTGGTGATTCCGCTCGGCACAAAGGATGCGTTCAACGGACTTGCTCCTAAAGATGACGCCATCGCGGGACCGTTCATCAAAGATCCGCTGTTAGCGAAGTTGATGAAGGCTGCGTTCAAGATAGACATTCCGGCAGCACCGCGTAATGACCTTGTTGCTATATTCGCAACCGGTATCAAGGCCGGCAGCGTACCGGGAGCACCCGGATTCAATACTTTTCTCTCGGACGGCAAACCGCACGAGATGATGAGATTGAATGTTGCGATCGCGCCGACAGCTTCGCCGAACCGTTTAGGACTTCTGGGCGGCGATCCGGCCGGCTACCCGAACGGACGACGTGTTGGCGACGACGTAACGGACATTTCGTTCCGCGCAATGGCCGGAGGCACGCCGTTCACACCGCAAACAAACAAAGCACCGAACAATGCACTCGGTGACGGCGTAGCGTCTAACGACGTTCCGTATCTCATGGCTTTCCCTTACCTCGGAACGCCGCATTCAGGCAATCCCTAAACCCTGAAGTTGTAAAATAGAAAAGCGTCGTCCGAAGTTTTATCTTCGGACGACGCTTTTTTGTTAAAAACCAAATTAATTGGTGTCCGGGGAATCTGACCGCCCCGGACACCACTACGGCAGCATCACCTACCATAAGAAAAATACCTCTCGGTACTTTACGCGCTTTGCAATGGTAATGAATAACATTCCGAACATTCCGCAGGTTTGATAAAAGCGAGACGCCCGAATAAGTTTTTCAAGACCAAGAAAATATTAACTTATCCGCCGATATAATTATGTATCCTGGCGCACACAAGGCGAATTCATTCGTTGTGAAACATTTTTCCCTCTGTGTGCGCTGGCATACAGTACTGTAATTGGACCTATGTTAATTTTATTCCAAGGTCGGAGTCAGTCGGATCAACGAGATGCTGAACCACGTCGGTACCTCGAACAGCCTCTCTTTTCAGGTGATCTGATGACAAAGACTTGTTGAATACAGTGAAATTGGCAATTTGAATTGCAATTGAAAGGACGACGGTTGCTAAAACTCCGTCGTCCTATTTTTGTCTAATGTGCCGCGACGGCGGATAGTTGTGGTTGGGTGATGAGATGTTTCGTACAGGCCTGCTGCACAAGCCGTGCAACCTCGGAATCAATATGTTTTTCTTTGCCCTTATCGGCATTCGTTATCTCGGACACGATCAAAAAACGGGCCTTTTCCATTAAAGTTTGCTCGCGAAAAGACAACTTCTTCTCGTGGGAAAGAAAAGTTAGCTTCTTAAGAACATCCGCAACCTCGAAAACATCGCCCGAGCGGAGTTTTTCAATAAATTCCTTCGAACGGGTTTTCCAGTCCAAAGAAACCAACTCGAAATCTTCGCCAAGCTGGTCGATGAGCGCCTTACATTGTTTAGAAGAGATCAGTGGCCGGATGCCGATGCAATTCGCATTTGCCTCAGGCACGAATATCGTCGAATTGTCATTCAGAACACGAAGCGAATAGCCGCTCATCGTGTTCCCGGCAACGACGTAACTCTTATACTCTTCGACGAGGCAAACGCCCTGATTTGGATATGCTACTTTTTCACCGACACTGAGTTTCATTATCGTTCTCCTCAAGACAATCTAAGAACGAAGATGCGTACGGCACGCAGGCAACGCGCCCGACCGTTATGTACGAATCCTGCTGTCAAGATAATTCTAGTCTAACACAGGTTGTTCGGAGATTGGAAGGAAATTTACAGGCCGCGTATGTTTAGATAACCGGCAACTCGATCTGGAACGTGCTGCCTTCGCTGAGAATGGATTTGACCGAGACCTCACCGCCATGAAGACGGGCAAGGTGTTTTACGATCGCGAGACCAAGGCCGGTGCCGCCGACCTCGCGAGAACGGGCCCGGTCTATGCGGTAAAACCGTTCGAATATTCGTCCGAGATGCTCCTGTAAAATACCTTCGCCGGCATCAGTTACCGAGATCACGTCCATATCTTCATGCCTTCGGTGGGCAACGGTCACGCTCCCGCCGATCCGGTTGAATTTGATGGCGTTGTCGATAAGATTGACGAGCATTTGTTCGAGCCTGACGTTATCGGCAAGAACGGTCGTTCCGGTCGGGATATCATTAAAAAGTTTTACTTCTCGATCCTTGGCCTTGGTCATCAGGGTTGTGAATATTTCGTCCGTCAGATCACCGACCCGCACATTTCGCGGATCGACTGAAACATTTCCCGATTCGATCAGCGAAAGCTCGAGAATATCGGCGATCAAGCTATGCATCCGCTCCGCGTTTCGACGTATGACACCGAGAAAACGGCGATTATTGTCGTCGTCGTCGATCGCACCATCCTCAAGCGTTTCGACAAACGCAATGATGGAGGTGAGCGGCGTGCGTAGCTCGTGAGAAATATTGGAGAGGAATTCCTGGCGGATCGATTCGAGACGTTCGATCTTGGTCGTTTCGTAAAAGAATCCGATGCTCTGAACGTCGAGATCGAGTTCTAGCGGTGCGACATGGACGTCGAAACGCCGCCGGTCCGCAGTATTTAGCTCGAGCCTGACCTCGCTCGACGCACGTGAGTAAATTGCCTGACGAAAGGCTTCGTGTAAGTCGAGATCGCGAACTATCTCGCTTAGACGTCTACCTTCCAACTCGCCGCCGCGTCCGAACGTGGCAACGGCCGTCGAGTTCCAACCGGTCACCCGCATATCCGAATTTACGACCAGGACCGCTTCGCGGGTAGTGTCGAGTATTTTTTGGAGAATGCTATTCGATGAGGCGCCGATCGGCGGCTTTACATTTTTTGCAATCGTTTCAGTCAAATTCATTTGCAACCTATGAAACGATAGCCGATGCCAACAACAGTTTCAACGCAACCGCCGCAATCGCCTAGCTTTTGACGAAGGCGGCGAATGTGAACGTCGAGCGTTCGCGTGTCACCGAAATAACTATAACCCCAGACGTTATCCAGCAACTGCTGTCGGGCCGCGACACGACCCGTGTTCTGGATCAGATGCGTGAGCAATGCAAACTCTTTCCTGGTAAGGCGCACATCCTGCCCTTCGCAAACGACACGCATGTCGGCAAAATCGACAGTTAGCTTCTCATCTTCGTATTTCGGAGCAGTTTCCTTTTCGGCACGACGCAGAACGGCGCGAACGCGAGCGATCATCTCTTTTACAGAAAATGGTTTAACGATGTAATCGTCCGCACCGACTTCGAGCCCAGCGATCTTATCGCCTTCCGCAGCTTTCGCGGTCAGCATGATGATCGGCGTAAGTTTGGTCTGCGATTCGCGGCGGAGACGGCGGCACAGTTCCATTCCCGTCATTCCCGGCAACATTAGATCAAGAATGATCATGGACGGCGCGTTCTTTTCATCAAGCGCGAGCCGCAACCCCTTTTCGCCCGATTCGGCGATCACGGGACGATAGCCTTCGCGGCGGAGGTTATATTGCAAACTCTCGGCGATGTCCGCGTCATCTTCGATGATCAGAATGTTTTGCTGCATAGCTTGTCTTAAATTCTATTCGATTAACTCTCGATTTGCGACAAGTTTATTTAACGCGAGTGAATTGGGTATTAAGTTATCGTTACAAAGATGTTAAATAAGCAGCCTATTGAAAGAAAAGTAATATCGATGTAAATGTGAATGAATTATGGCCGGATCGACGTAGCTATGTCTTTCGGACGGATCGTATTTGATAGTTTTCCGCTCATGCCGCCAATTAAATGCCAAGCTTTGACGTCGAGTTCGATTACGGCGAGAGCGGCCGTGGGCATGGGGCTAACCTCTCCGGTTAGGTGATAGATTAGTCCTTCTAAGCCTGGATTATGGCCGACGATCAAGGCTGACTTAATACGCTCGTCGATCTCTGCGATAACCGATAACAGCGATCCAACGGGGGCGTCGTATATTCTCTTATCGTAATCGATCTCATCGTCGATACCGGCAGTACTTCGAACGAGTTCGGCAGTTTCTCGTGCTCTAGTCGCCGGCGAACTGATGATGCGATCGGGAACGAATTCGCGTTCCTTCATTATCGTTCCCATAAACGGTGCCGCCTTCAGTCCTCGAGTATTCAGCGGACGATCGAAATCTGAAAGCGTGACGTCGTCCCAGTTCGATTTTGCGTGGCGTAATATATAGAGAGTTTTCATTTGGTTTCAGAATTCTACCGTTCATCTGGTTATTTCGACAATCTATTGAGTTAGAATTGCGATAGCAGCATCTTAGAACTAGCGTTAACTTTTAGATGAATTCGCTCAACATCGCATTGCTTGTCAATCTGCTCGGCTTTGCTGTCGGCATCGCTCTGTACGCGCTCATCGCGGCAATGGTGATCCGTCACCGCCGGGCATCGAGATATGAAAATGTCGATTTTCTG
>JBBRUA010000273.1:0-4430 GCA_038248245.1 Pyrinomonadales bacterium
CAAACAGCTCGACCTCGTCTTTGACCGGTAAATAGTATGGTTCGTTCGCGACCTTGTATTTCTCTACAGCTAGTTCCATATCTATTATATTTTCAACTTTGGTAAGCAAAGGTGCAATGTCGCAAATAAAGATCGAACGGTTTTCCAAAAATGGGCAAAGCCGTGAAACTTTATGGGTCTCACGGCTTTCGCCAAATTCCGCCGTAATACGAAAATCCCACACGGCGATGTCCTGTTCATAGAACTCGATCTGTGATCACATTCCGCTACCAAAATTACTGCCATAGGCATTCGGCGGCGGCGGCGTGAAGTTGAAATTACGTTCGATCAACGGGAACACCTGTCTGTACGCAAATGCATTTGCCGCATATATAACCGGTATCGCCACAAAAATCCCGACGCACAAAGCTAGAACTCCGAGGATTCCGGCCAGGACGCCCAATATCATCAGCAGGATTAGGCCGCCGATATTGCTAAAAGCAGCCTTTGCGCTCAGCTTGATCGCCTCAATCGCTCCCAGATCCTTTTCAAGTGCGAGAGGTATCGCAAAAGCGAATACTATATTCCAGAGAATAGAAAAGATCATGAAAAGTAGGGCAAAAACGATCATAAAGATCGACAGGCCTTCGGAAATCCCGAACTCAGGGAGACCTGATTGATAGAACGTTCCCCGCGACGATCCGCCGCGGTTGATGCCGCTAAAGATCTGTGCGATATCGACCGAAAACCTGATGATCTGAAATATAACTCCCGGGATCGACTGTATAAGTCCGATCACCATCAACGGAACGAACTTCTCAAAACCCTTAAATAGCATCCCGAAATCAACCGTCTCGCCTCTCATATCGCGCAAAACGACGAAGTAAAAGCCGCCGACGACCGGTCCCAGTAAAAATAGGTTAACTAGCGGTATACAGCCGATCATGATCATCGTCACGAGACCGAGGCCGATGTATAACCAGAATTTACCCGTGACGAGTCCCCAGGCATTCCCGATACAGTCGCCCGGGCTGATCGCACTTCGTTCAAATTCGAAATTGTTCATATGTTTTGGTCTGTTTTGATCTGGATGTTGCTTTTAAAAAGCTGAAAAAGAGATGTTACCCGATTTTCACCTTTTAGCAAAAGAAAAACCGCCCTCGATCACCGAAGATTAACATCGGCATTCTAGGGCGGCAAACAAGGTCATCTCTGAACTATTTCATCACCTTTCGCGGCATTTTCTCGTCCATCATTGCTGTCTGATAAACAAATGCGGCCATGATGGTCGCTGCCTGTTTCATATCCTCAGCCTGGATGCGGTCGTAATTGTCCTGATTCGAGTGATGCGTACGTGTATCGTATTCGATCTCGTCCTGGATGAATTGAAATCCGGGTAAGCCGATCGCGTCGTATGCCAGGTGATCGGTACCGCCCGTATTTGAGATCGTGAGCGTCTTCGCTCCCATATCGGCAAACGGTGCGAGCCAAGCCTCAAAATATGGTTTGACGGCGGCATTGCCCTGCATATAAACGCCGCGGATCTTACCGGTTCCGTTGTCGAGATTATAATACGCGGAAAGCTTGTCGTAATTCGCACCCTTGATCAGCTCAGGCTTGGGCGCATTCGGATCCGGCGGGCCAAAGCGGTTACCACCACCGCCTTTCATTTCGCCGAACTGCTGAGTCACATAAGCTCGCGAACCGTAGAGTCCTTGCTCTTCACCACTCCACAAAGCGACCCGGATCGTTCGACGCGGTTTAAGTCCGGTTGCGATCAAAATGCGTGCTGCTTCCATCGCTACCGATACGCCGGCTGCGTTATCGGTCGCACCGGTTGACCCGTGCCAAGAATCCATGTGCCCGCCGAGCATGACGAGTTCTTCTTTCAAGGTCGGATCGGTTCCCGGGATCTCGGCTACGGTGTTATAACCCATCAGGTCATCGTCGTAGTATTGACCTTTAATGTCGACGGTCATTTTTGGCTTTACGCCCTGCTGGATCATTCGAATGATTCGGTTATAGTCTTCGATCGCCATTGTCATCTGAGGAACCATTTTTGATTCGGATTCCTTTTGATATGGCGACAGGCGACGGGCACCAAAAAGATCTTCGATCTTCTCGGGAACGGGCTGCGCAACTGTCGCGCCTGAAACGAAAAGTGTTCCGCCGCTACCGCGGAAACTGCTGTCAACGATCACAGCCGCTCCTTCCTGAATAAGAAAGTTGGCACGCTTCGCCGACGCCTGGGCACTTGCGAGGAAAGTCTGCATATTGTTCTGCGGACGCGGAGCCGCCGGTGCGGCCGTTACCGGAGGAGCGGCCATTTTTGCGAGATCTTCATCACTATGTCTCTCTCCCATCGGTTCAAAAACCGCTTTGACCTCACGCAGATCGGATACGAAAACGACCTTTCCTTTAAGCTGTCCTTTATATTTATCGTAATCGGCATCCGATTTTACATCGAAATGGACAATTTCCGCCGTGATCTGACCATTGGTCGATGGCGACCAGGCTTTTGGGAACGCGATAACGGGGAAGGTTTGCGGCTCGACCACCTGGGCGTTAAAACTTTTCAGCGCCCAACCTCGGCCGAATGGTCCCCACGATTCAAGCTTTGCATTCTGCATGCCCCATTTAGCCATCGTGTCGCGCGTCCAGTTATTGGCGGCTTTCATGTTCGGTGAATTGGTTAAACGGCCTCCGATGACATCCGTCAGATAGCTCAAATGCTGCATTACCTGCGAACGGTTCATGCCTTCGTCCTTGATCTTGTCGATGTCGGCCTTTGGTGCGGTGTAAACGGTACTCGTCTGGGCGAACGAAGCGGTCGGTAGCAGTAGGGCGAAAAGCAATAATACGCCTGCTGTTTTGCGTCGTAACATTATTTATATCTCCTGAAAACTTGTCTAATTCTGCCTAAGCGATTGACATAGTTATACCACGCGAGTGGTATAAAAGGTTTCAGAAAATTGAGTTAGACGGTTGACCAGGTCAGCGTAAACGCGGGAGGAACGTTTTTGAAAACTAACGGACTGCGTCTGGATTTGCCATAGCGGCGGCGGAGGAATTCGCGGAGCCTGATCGCCGGCGGCAGGTAATAGCCGTGGGCGTACTGAAAGATGCGCAGCTCGCACCCCTCATCCATGAATTTTTCGATCTGGACGAGAACCATTTCGCTTACTTCCTTGGGAAGCGACACGAACGGCAGACAACACACGACATAACGCACCTTTCCCAATCCGGATTCCTGATGGATCGCGTACGCATCAGCGGCGCTGCCGCAAACGATGTTGAGATCGTCGAATTTTTCGCTTAGCGTTTTGACGAGCTCCGCATCGAGCTCGAGGCCGAGGTATGATTCCTTGCTCGGAATGATCTGCTGTAAATATTTGGTGATCGCACCGGTTCCGACGCCGAGTTCATAAACTATGTTGTGGTCGTCAGGCTCGATGCCCTGCAGCATTTCGGCCGCGAGCTCAGGTGAACTCGGGGCGATAGCGCCCACTTTGCCGGGGTTTTTTAGAAACGCTTGTAGGAACTGCAGGTTTTCGTTCATTCTCGTGCCCTCGGCGGAAACTTTTTCTTCCACCGTCTCGTCCGATGTTAAATCCGTGTTATCGATCCCTCATTTTATAATCAAGCGCTCGTTTTGGCAATACCCGACGTTGCCGCCTCTCTTACTCGTCTTTTCACGCAAAAACGATGCACGTCAATACGGATCGAATTCCTTAACCGGTAGGTCCCAGTAAAGGGCGTCACATTTAGGATGGTGACCGTTCAAACGTTTTCATCTTTTACCATTCTTCTTCGCAGTTTTCTTCGCCGTTTTCTTAGCAAGTGTCTTTTTAGCTACAGCCCTCGTCTTTTTCACAAACGCATCCGGCACTTCGGCTTCAATAAGTTTTTTTACCTGTTCCAGCGTTAGAACGGCCGCGTCATCCGCTGTTGAACGCGTGCCGTCGGCTTTTCTTGGCATCGAAATGATCTTTTTGCCGAATTTGATGACCGGTCCCCAACGTGCATTCTCCACGGATATTTTTTCATCTTCCCATCGTTGTATGTATCGGTTTGCTTCTTTGCTGACCTTTGATTCAATCAGTTCGTTCATCTCGGCTTGGGTCAGGTTCTGAAGATCATACCGGCGTGGCACATTTATGAACATACCGTCCCATTTTATAAATGGCCCGAATCTTCCCGTACCTTTTGTAATGGGTTTAGTGTCAAACTCACCAACCGGGGCTTCCGCCTCCAGTTTAGCTTTTATAAAACTGATCGCTTTTTCTTCGTCCACCGTCGCGAGGTCGGTGCCGCGGGGTATAGAGACAAATTCATCACCCCATTTTACATAAGGCCCGAAGCGGCCGATGCTGACAGACAACTCTTTGCCGTCATAACTGCCCATCGCGTCCTGCAATTTGAACAGCGTTAAGGCTTCTTCAAACGTGATG
>JBBRUA010000274.1:0-4420 GCA_038248245.1 Pyrinomonadales bacterium
AGGCAGATCGGTGTGGAGGCCGACGGCGTAACCGGTTACGTTTCGGCGTCCGAAGGGCAATAAAAGCCGGGCTCCGAGTTTTAATTTTTCGCGCATTTCTTCGGGTACGCGATATGTAAAAACACGACGGAGCGGCACGGGCAGGGCGGCTTCCACATAGTTTGGAAGATCTGGAATTGTTGGGTCAACAGAAGGCATTTTCGCGGCTTTGGACAAAATGATAACCTATCAGGGAACCTTTTGCCGAAAGTTGAGTCTAATTATCGTGGGGGAAAGTTTACTCCTCACAAACGCGGGTGACCGAGGTCAGAGAGATGCAAAACTATGGACGATATATTCAAACCGGAAGAGAAAAAACGAGGCGTTAACAAGGTTTTTGTTGCCGCTTTGATCGCAGCCCTTGGAATGGTCGCGGTGGCGATCTATTTGCTGTCGCTCAAACCGCCGATGGTGGATCAGACGGCGAAGATAATGGAAGGTTCACTTCGCGAAGGCTCGCCGGAATTTGCGCTCGCCAACAAAGACGTTATCATCGGCACCGATCTCGACAACACGGTCGAGTCGCCGACCGGGCTCGGCACGATCTCGATGTACATAAAGGGCAACGTCAAAAATCGCGGCACTAGCAACATCATCGCTCTCGAAGTAAATGTCGCTGTAATCACGCAGAAAAATGAGGTTTTGCGCGAAAAGAATGTGCTCGTCGTGCCGATTCAGCATAAGTCTCTGCCGCCGGGCGAATCGATACCGATCACCCTTGATATCCCCGGATTTAGCTCAAAAGACGACCGGGCAAATATTCGGTGGAAAGTGACGGCGATCAAATTTGCTCAGTAAAATCGGTAGATCAATCTTTAGTTTCTTTAACAAATAGCTCCTCGAGCGATTGCTTGAGAGGTTGGATCGAGGCGAGGCGGCCGCCTTTTTTACGGGTGATGTTGAGCACGGCTTCGATGTCGGCTTCGTCGAGGATCTGAATGCTGGCTCCGTTTGGTTTTGGCGTGAGCGATGCTCCGGCGATGAACTCGATCTCGCCGCGGATGGCGTCAGCAGTCACGCCCTGAACACTGATCTCGAGGACGCGAGATTCCTCTGAATTGGTCAGTAGTTCGTTAAGATTACCGGATGCGGCGAGTTTTCCGTTGCGGAGGATCGCGACCTCATCGCAAAGTGCCTCGATATCCGAAAGAATGTGCGTCGACATGAAGACGGTCGTGCCTTTTTCACGCAGAGCGGCGATCAGCTCGCGGATCTCGCGGCGGCCGACCGGATCGAGGCCCGACATCGGCTCGTCCATGAAAACGATCTCAGGGTCGTTGATCAGTGACTGAGCAAGGCCGACCCGCTGAAGCATTCCTTTAGAATATTTACGCAGCTGTTTCTTCCAGTCCTTTTCATCAAGGCCGACTGCCGTCAGTAATTCTTCGCATTTCTCACGTCGTTTTGGCTTATCGTAACCAAAAAGCTCGCCGAAATATTCCATCAGTTCGCGGGCCGTTAGGTAATCGTAAAAGTATGGATTCTCAGGGCAATATCCGATCCGGCCGTGCATTTGTACATCCGAAATATCGAGGCCAAGGATCTTCGCCGAACCCTCGGTCGGGAACTGCAGCCGCATCAAAGTTTTTATCGTCGTCGTCTTTCCGGCACCGTTTCCGCCGAGAAACCCAAAGATCTGCCCGGGCTTCACATTCAAGGTCAGATCGTCGAGAGCCCGCACACGTTTCTTTCGGACGAAACCGGTTTCGTAATCCTTCGACAGATTTTTAATTTCGACAGCGTATTCCATATCAATTTTGCGGCAATCCGGTTTTTTCCGGGTCAAGTTTTGCCCGGCAGCTTTCTCTATCGAGCAAATAAGGTGCCCCGGTCGGATCGACCAGACGACCAATATTATCGACGGTGAACGAGCGGCTTTCGGGAAGTTTGACCTGAAGCAGCAGCGGCGTTATCTCGGCGAAGCTGTTTGCGCAGCGGTTATTTTTCGCCTTGAAATTATCAAGCACGACATTAATTGCATCGCGTTCGTCGAGCGAATTGAGTTCCTTTAACCGCAGTTCGGCAGTTGGCTTGATCGCGTCGTCACCCTCAGCGAGCATTTGCCGATATATTGAACGGGCGGTGTCGCGGCTGCCGCCGTCATTTTTCATCGAAGCGGCCATTAGCCTCATAAAACTCGGAACGCCGGGAACGGTCGAGCCTTTTTCGTACGTCTCGGCAGCTTTGTCGTACATTTTTAACCGCCAATAGATGTAACCGAGGTGTTGGTAAAGCCGCCACTCGTTCGGATTATTAGCGATGCCTTTTTCCGCGATCGCGATCGCCTGGGCCGGGTCGATTGCGGGCAGGACGATCGCTCCGTAATTGTAGGCAGCGAGAAAATGCGGATCGAGGTCCGTTGCGTTGTCGAGATAGGGATATAGGAGCTTTATGTTTAGGTCGCGAAGGTCTTCGAGGTTGATAGTTTCGACCGTCGAGTTTTCCATTTTATTGCCGACGTATTGCAGGGCACGCATCCAATACCAGTCGGCGACGAGACCTTCGGCCCCAAGGAGAAAGCCTTTGAATTTAGAGCCTTTGAAGGCGATGTCGGTGTCTTCGTAACCGGCAGGGAGCTTTGGTTTTTCGCTCTCAAGAGTGCGGCTTAGGCTGATCGCCGCACCGTAACTCGCGATGATTATCACGATCGGCAATAGAAGGCTTTTTGTGAGCGTGTGCGACATTTATTTGAAATTGCGGCGGCTGAAGATCATCACCGTTATCGTCATCAAAATGGCGTCAAAAAATAACGCGTACGCCGCCGACCCGGCGAGCATTGACGCAGCCGGTATCTCTCCGTTCGCACTGTTCGTGATGAAGCTAAAGTGAGACAGATTAGGCAGTAAATAGTAGATCGCGGAAAAGAGAATGACCGCCGAACCTGAGCCAATAGTCGTCGCGAACTCGAGTAGCGAGGTGCTGAAATGGCCGATGAGAAAGACGAAAAACGTGAGTAGTGCCGATAATGCGGGCGTCGAGAACGACGAGAACATGATCGCGACCGCGGTAATTATTGTGAGTTCGAGAAAGATCAAAAATACCGACGCCCAGACCGGGCCAACAAATCGTCCGCCGCCGACATACAGTAACGCCAGCGTCACACCGACACCCATTATCAGGATATTAACCAGCAGCGTCAGGCAAAGGCCGAAATATTTCCCGACAATAAACGTTCCGCGACTGACCGGTTTGGCAAATATCGAATAGACGGTTTTTTTCTCGATCTCTTTCCAAACGAGACTGACGCCGACAAAGATCGCAATAAACGCTCCAAAAAGCAGCACCGAACTCAACCCTAGATCAACAATGACCCTCGCCTCCTGCCCAGCCGTCAACTCTCCCAAAAAAATTGCACTCGCCGAGATCAACAGCACAAAAATCACCAGATTATAAAGAATCCGATCCCGCACCGCTTCCCGGAAAGTATTCCCCGTGATCGCGGCTAACTGTTGAAATAAACTGGCTTTTGGCGGACTCATACGTGTTGAACGCAGTTATTATAATCAAATAACTGCGTTTCAGCCAAATCGGATTGGAGAATGCGAGAGAGATCTTCGACCGACGCTATTGGGGCGGGATCACAACTTTTTCTTCGGGAAATCTTAGTTCACGTTCTCGTTTGATCGCATAGATCGCGACCTGGGGTTTCAAGTCCATAAGAGGCGGGAGACCTTTTTCAAAAGATTCGATTGACGCCTTTTCACCACCTGAATCGATGTATTTGTACCAGACCAGAGCTTGCTTTTCGTCTATCCGTTTTGCTGTCTCAAATTCGGCCTCTGACTCATCAGCTCTGCCGTTATCTTTGAGAGCGACAGCGAGTCTTGACCTGAGGAACACGGAAAACGGATAAACTCCGATACCTTCGCGAAGCGTCGAAATCGCTGCTGTCCGGTCTCCGGCGATAATTTGGGCTGTGGCGAGATATGAATAGTCGATGGAAGTCGATCGCCCAACTTCGATCGCTTTGCGGAGATAGAACGGGGCTTCGCCGGCACGTCCGTTGATCAGCAGGTTTCCTCCGATCGACGAATATGTATTTCCGTTCTCAGGATCAAGTCTTAATGCTGTAGCGTAGAATGGCAACGCGTCGCCTAACGTCTGCTGTGCCTCTGCGGTAAGCAGGTAATGGACGGCGGCGAGCCTTGTCGATGAATATGCCAACAAGGCAACACTACCCAACATAGAGACGATCAGGCCGATTACTAATGGTAGCCTAAATGTAGACCGAACGGCTGATCTACTTTCGAGTGGTCTTCTCACAACTCCAGAAACAGCGATCGCCAAAACGAAGAAGAAGGCTAACCCGTTTTGAGGTAACCGGAAAGAATACGAAGACACAAGCGAACTAGTCAAAAAGCCCGCAAGACCCACGAAGGCA
>JBBRUA010000275.1:0-4416 GCA_038248245.1 Pyrinomonadales bacterium
CAAATCTTTTCATCCGAATTCAAACGCTCTTCAAGCCACGCGCTCGCCTTGGGAAAACGTGGGTCAGCGCTATTGTAAGCGTAGATCAGTAGATTTACGTCTGCCAAGATCATCTATGCGATGGTCCCTCGATCTCTTCCAACAATTCGCTGATCTTGTCGTAGTTAAGATTCGGGAACACGCCCATATTCTTGGGCCTAACCTTGAATGGCTTTCTAGGTGTCTTTTCAATTTCAGCCTTGTGGTAGCGGCCCATCCGGATCAGCTCATTGACGGCTTCTTTGAACGTCTTACCATCACCGGAGCGCATTTCTTCCTTGACCGTCGTTACTACGTCGTCATCAAGTGTAATGGTCGTTCTCATATCACAAGATTAGCATAAATGATGCATTGATGCTTATAAAAACGCATCATGATGCTCTAACGTAAATCGCAAAAATAGGGTCTTCATCACTCGCAAGTAAATTGTGTAGTATTCTTCCATCAATGAAAAATCTCACTTTGTTACAAATTGCCGGCATTGCGCTACTTTTGATCAGTCCTCTTACTGGATTATGCGGAGCGGCGTGGAGCATCAATCAAAGTTTTGATAGCCTGGCCGCAAATGAAAGCGCCGGGATCGGAGCCGTTGGTAATTGGATCACAACTGCTTTGATCTACACTTTCGGAGGCATCATCGGAGCCCTCGCAGGCGGATCGTTGATCCTATTCGGGCGTAATAAGGCTACAAAGAGTTAGCATATCCTATCGGATCTTTTACCCCGGCCTGTGCGAAACCTCGCAGCCTTAACGAGCACGAATCGCAAGTGCCGCAGGCAAACTTTTCGCTTCGATAGCACGACCACGTTAAATGTAAAGGGGCATTGAGCTCCATGCCTTTTTGCACGATCTCGGCCTTTGTCAGGTCGATTATTGGCGTGCGGATCTCGATGTGCGTGTCGGGTTTTGTGCCGGTATTTATGGTTTGTTGAAACGCCGCGTAGAACTCGGGGCGACAGTCGGGGTAGCCGCTGGAATCTTCAGAAACTGCTCCGATGTAGATCGCTGATGCTCCGATGACCTCGGCCCAACTCGTCGCTATCGAAAGCATATTTGCGTTGCGAAACGGCACGTAGCTCGTGGGTATATCTTTGCTTTCAATATCGGCTTCGGTGACAGCGATATTCTCATCGGTAAGCGAAGATCCGCCTATCTTTGCTAGATATTCGATCGAAATATCAAGGCGTTTCGGGACGCTAAAATGATCGGCTAGTTCGTCAAATGCCCGCCGCTCTCGCGCCTCTGTCCGCTGGCCGTATGAGATATGGAGAAACGCAAGTTCCGCATTCTCATGGTTCGCCATCGCCGCCGTTACGCAACTGTCCATTCCTCCTGACACGAGCACGATTGCTGACATTGATTATTTTCCTAGCCCGTCTTGAAGTATCTGCGACAGCTTCCAGATCATCAGTAGGCCCGGATTGTCTTCGTCGTAGGCGACGACGCGCATATCGTCGATCGTGATCGCCATGGCGATTCGACCGCGACGGGTGTAGATGATGCCGACGTCGCTACGCAGGCGGTCGAGAGAGCCCGATTTCGAGGCCGATGGGATCGTGTCCGGCAAGCGCCGACCGATGCCGTCCTTATATTGCTGGCGTTTAAGAATTGCGATCATTTCGGCGGACGCTTCTTTTGAGACGAGCGTGCCGTTCTCCATCATTTCGATCAGTTTGACCATTTCTCGCTGTGTCGAGCGGCCGATCCCGAATAACTTGTTCTGCGATTCGAGGCCGGCTTTCGAATCGCCGCCGCCGCCGATCTTTCGCATCGACTTAATGCCGGAGAGGCCGAGACTATCCATCAGGTCGTTGACATTGTCGGCGCCCACCTTTTCGATGACCAGATTGGTGCCGGTATTGTCGGAGACGACGGCCATAAGGTTGACTGCGGACTTGAGGTCGATCTTTGTGTTGTCAGAGAGTTCTGACAAGACGCCCGAACCGCCGACCTTCTTTTCCTTGGAAAGGACGATCTCGTCATCCCATTTGAGTTTGCCCTGAGCAACCTGGCGAAAAGCCTCGGCCATGATCGCAAGTTTTATCGTGCTGGCCGTGCGTGTCGGTTCATCGGCTCGAAACGAGTATTCCTTGCCGGTGTCGAGATTTTTGGCATAGATCCAAGCTTTGCCGTCAAAACCGTTGAGCGCGGCCTGTATCCGATCGTCGAGCGCTGAGGCAGGCGAGGGCATCGGTGCCGGTTTCGGCTTTTGGGCGATTGCGATACCGGCAAAAACAAGCATCGCGACAATCAAAAAAAGGCTTTTCATATTATTTTGTACCTGTCATTCTTCGCGTCCTTGGCGGCTTTGCGTGAGAAGGTTGCAGATGTCGCACAAAGATTGCAAAGGAGAAAAGTCACTAAACCCCGTGGACATCAGCTCCCCAGATGTATTTATGAAGCTGCAAGTTCAACCGGACCGGCATATCGCTGATTGCGATGGTTTCGGCTATTTCCGCCAGGTTTTTGATACCGAATACAGGCGACACCAATATCTCAAGGACGCGCCGTTCGAGATCATATTTTGCAATGACCTCTTTAGCAAATTCCCAATCCTGGAGGTCAGCGATGACAAATTTTACCTCATCTTTGTCGGCGCGCAAGCGTTCGAGGTTTGGCCAGTAATTACGTTCCGATTCTCCGGATGTTGGGCATTTTACGTCGAGAATGATCTTTGCACGTGGGTCGACGTTTTCGGTTGAGATAAATCCGCCGGTCTCGATCAGAACCTCGCGGCCCCGATCGCAAAGTTCGGTGATGAATGGGAAAACATTCTTCTGAGCGAGCGGTTCTCCGCCCGTGACCTCGACTAGATTACAGCCGAATTCGTCAAGCTTCGCAAAGATCTCATCGAACGTCATCCGTTCGCCGCCCGTGAACGTATATTCGCTATCGCACCAGACGCACCGCATCGGGCAACCCGTCAGACGTACGAACGAACAAGGCCGACCCGCGTGTGAAGACTCGCCCTGAATGGATAGAAAAATTTCTGTTATGCGTAGTTCCACCGGAGTTTTGAGCAAACGACGCGATCATCGAAAAAAGTTGTAGCCGATAGCTAAAAGATCTCGAATCGCCTATTAATACCCCAAACATTATAGACTACGACCGATCCGAACGCTTATTCGCCGGTGATATTATCCAGTGTATCGACGGCAGAAACGGAAGCTACTTCTTTTCCTTCTCGATCTCTTTTACTAGTTTCAAGGCTCGGTTGCGGGCCATAAGCGGGATGCGTTCGTCCGAGGAAAGCTCGGTAAGGAATGGGACTATTTGTGGCGGATCGGATATTTCTCCGCGCCTAAAGCTGCTGCCGAGGGCGTCCATCAGGCCGGGAGCTTGGAGCGGTTGGTTTTCGCGAGCAGTGATAATGTCGAATTTCCAGATGTAATACGAACCGATGTTGCGATACTCGTCCATTAAAAGCTTGGCGTCTTTGTTCGTCGTCCAATTCAATTTCGCGGTGCGTTCGCGACCGCCGATCTTAACGCGGAAAGTATGATTACCCATATGCGGGTAGTCTTTCTCATACTGGTAATTCTCCGTCGAATCCATAAAATTGAGGGCTGTAAGCGTTGCCGCGATCTTGTCGAGCGTCACTTTCGAGAGATCGAGCGGATCCGTTATCACTTCATCGGAACCCTGTTTTTGAAACGAGATCGTTCCCTTTCCGGCATCGTTGTGCTCGATGAAGATCTTTTCCACCAGAAATTCAGGACGAGAAAACTCGTAAAAATGGGTCGGCGTCAATAGTTTTGCTGACGAGATATCGGCGGGTTTGCTGTCGTTTGGCTTCGCTGCCGGACGCTCATTGCGTTTGTGGGTCGGGTCAGGTGTCGGCTGGGGAGTTGGAAGTGGCTCTGCAATTGTAACTGGGTCCGCAACCTTTTTTACGACCGGCCGCTTCTTTGCTTGGGCAAACGAAAATGCCGCGACCAATGCCGTCGCGGCGATCAGAAACACAATTTTTTTCAGAGATCTTGTCATAAACACGCGTCCTATTATTGAACAGATGAGTTTTGATGACAAATCAGCGTAAGTGGTTGGAATTCGCGAATGGACCTATTCAAACTTGACCGAAACGACCTTTGAAACGCCCGCCTCCTGCATCGTTACGCCGTAAAGCGCCCGTGCGGACTCCATCGTGCGTTTGTTGTGGGTGATGACGATGAACTGCGTTTTTTCGGACATATCGGCGATCGTATTGACGAATCGCCCAACGTTTGCCTCGTCGAGCGGAGCGTCAACCTCGTCGAGCAGGCAGAATGGCGACGGACGATATTTGAAGATCGCCATCACCAGAGCAATTGCCGTCATAGCTTTTTCGCCGCCTGAGAGAAGCAAAATATTTTGCAAACGCTTGCCCGGAGGCTGAGC
>JBBRUA010000276.1:0-4381 GCA_038248245.1 Pyrinomonadales bacterium
AGCGTATCCAAAAAATTGTCGAAACCAATTGTATTCGTCGCCACGCCCGTTCGCAGTGACTGGTACAACGCAAACCCCTCGTAAAACCAATCGTAATTACCACTAAGATTCACGCCGTTCGGTATCCACAAATGAAACATCTCGTGTCTCAACTGCTCGTGCAAACGTTGCTTCGACTGGGTTTTGAACGGAGTGTCCGACGAAATGATGGTCACGCTTCGCCCGCGCGTGTCGGCTTCCCAATTGCCCGGTCCGGTCGGATACGGAAATTTGCTTAAAGAAATTCCTGATGTGGTACTTGGAAGCGGCCCCAAGATATTTTCATACTCACCGGCGATCAATTTGATAATTGCCGATGCCTCGTCGTCGGTAAAAAACCACTCGCCCGAGAGACCTAGTTTGATCGTGCTTTTGCCGATCTTGATCTCACGTTCGCGAATGTTTCGTCCGAGATAAAAAACAGCTTTCTCTATATTCGAAACGCTGAAAACGTTTACCTGCGTTTCGGTCTCCGAGTGATATACCTTCCAACCGGCAGGAACGTCGAACGTAATCTTCCCCGACGTACCCATCTTTTGCGGTAATAAGTCGTCCAGCATTATAAGTCCGATTTCGCTATTCACCCATGAAACGTGAGCGGCGGCGGACGCTCCGCCAAGATGAGTAAGGTCGACGGTGTACCGAAATCCGCCGATATCGCTCGACCGAACTTGGTCTATGACACCAAATTTATCACACGCAATTAGATAGCCTTGCGTATCGTAGATATTAACCGTTGATAGACGATTTGTTAGACCCGCAACCCCGGCATAATCGTCGAGAAACCAGACGTTTTGATTATCTGAGGCAGGCCGTTCCTTCGAAAATGCCACCCGTACGTCCGCTGAAATTTTTTTCTCGACTGAGATCTTGATCGTTGCTTCTATATCCTGAGCGTTTGAGAATGTAAAGAATTGTAAAATCAGTAGCAGAACGGCGAAAACAGGGGTAAATGGGGTAAAATTCTTTGACATCAAAAGCCGAACCGCATTAAAATATTGTTTTAGGTAAACGAGCATGGGATCCACCGTTTAAGCATAAGGAATTTTATGAGTCTTATCAAAGTCATAATTTACGCCCTCGTATTTGTTTTCAGCCTGCTGTTTTTAGGAAGGTTCTTTTTCTAATTGCTTGGTTGTTGGCGGATCATTTGAAACTCTTTCTTACGGACGCAGTGCCTATTAGCGAGATGCTTCCGAATAAAATATAATGACAAAAAGCGGTCAGCTCGGCCGCTTTTTTTGTTTAGAATCTACTTGTTTTATGACCGAACTTCGAAAAATAACCCGTGCTCTCATCAGCGTCTCAGACAAATCCGGCCTCGCCGAATTTGCAGTAAGTCTCGCGGCTCGCAACGTCGATATTATCTCGACTGGAGGCACGGCTAAATTCCTGCGTGATGCTGGGCTAACGGTCACCGACGTTTCAGAAGTCACGGGTTTCCCCGAAATGATGGACGGCCGCGTCAAAACGCTTCACCCGAAGATGCACGGTGCGTTTCTCGCACTTCGCGACAATCCGGAACACGTTGCTTCAATGACTGAGCACGGAATAACGCCGATCGACATGGTCGTGGTCAATCTTTACCCGTTTGAAGAAACCGTCGCCAAAGAAGACGTCGAACTCGAAGACGCGGTCGAAAACATAGACATCGGCGGCCCGGCGATGATCCGCTCGGCATCAAAGAACTGGCGGGACGTCGCGGTCGTTACCGATTCGCGGCTCTATCCGGAAATTATCGCCGAGCTCGAGGCAAACGAAGGTTCGCTCTCCATCGAAACTCGCCAACGGCTCGCCACACTCGCCTACACGCGAACCGCAAGCTACGACCTCGCGATCTCTTCCTATCTCGCAAAACAACTTTCAAACGCCGACTTAGAACTCCTCGAACCATTCAATCCGCTCGGCCACTTAACCTTTTTTGAAGCCGACGAAGACGATGAGCTGTCAGAGGCTGCGGAAAGCTCCCCTCCTTTCGAAGGAGGGGTGGCAGACGCTTCGTCTGACGGGGTGGTTCACTCTTCCAACGCAACTGGCCTCCCCGAGTATCAACTGATCGAACTGGCAAAGATCGCCGACCTCCGGTACGGCGAGAATCCGCATCAGAAAGCGGCACTTTACCGAACGGAGGACGGCGGCGGCATCGCCGGTGCTGAGCAGCTTCACGGGAAAGAAATGTCGTTCAACAACTACGTCGATGCCGAAGCAGCGTGGAATCTCGTCCAAGATTTCGAAGAACTCGCCGTCGCGATCATCAAGCACACCAATCCGTCGGGCGTCGGCACTGGCTCGACCAACGAAGAAGCCTACAAACGTGCTCTCGCGACCGATCCTGTCTCAGCCTTCGGCGGTATCGTGGCTTTTAATCGCAAGGTTGACGCGGCCGTCGCGAGTCAGGTCGTCGAGGTTTTCTCCGAAGTCATCGTCGCCCCCGATTACGACGATGACGCCCTCAAAATCTTCAAAAGCAAAAAGAATCTCCGCGTCCTCAAATGCTCCCTTCCTTACGAAGTAGGGGTGGCCGCCGCTTTGGGCGGACGGGGTGGTTCTGCTCTCGCGTACAAGCAACTTAGCGGCGGCTTCCTAGTTCAAGAAGCAGATACACATCGTCTCAAAATTGCCGAACTCAACATCGTCACCGAACGTCAGCCAACGGAAGCCGAGCTTAAGGCGATGCAACTCGCGTGGATCGTTTGCAAACACGTCAAATCGAACGCGATCGTCTTCGCGAACGAAAATCGTACGCTCGGCGTCGGTGCCGGTCAGATGAACCGCGTCGATTCCGTCCGTATCGCCGCCATGCGTGCCGAGCGTTTCGAACTGCCACTAGCGGGTTCGGCACTTGCCTCCGACGCGTTCTTCCCGTTCCGCGACAACGTCGACGAAGCCGCCCGCTTCGGCGTCGCGGCCATCATCCAGCCCGGCGGTTCGATCAAGGACGACGAGTCCATCGCCGCCGCCAACGAACACGGCATCGCCATGGCATTTACGGGAATCAGGCATTTTAAGCACTAGCACGATTTGCGTATATTCCCATGAAAAACTTTATTCTAAAAAGACCTTTTCTTACAAGCGTTATAGCTTTTTCAGTTATTTTTCTGGGCGGGATCATTGCAGGAATTATCCTCGGTCTCGTCGCTATGGGATACTCGGAGCCGTGTCAAGTCAATGACGTATGCGATGGTGGAGCCATGGCAGCTGGAGCTATCTGGTCGCTATCATTTATTGCAAGTCTGGTCTTAGCCGTCATTGTGAGCCTTTTACTCTATTTATTTATAAAATTTAAGACGCGAGTTCCTTGATTGTTATCATGTCGACGTTCAAGCCACAACGATGTTACTCCAAACCGGTGACAAAGAGCTCGACGAGATCCCGACCTACATCATCTGGAGGCTGGTCGCCCTGATTTTTTGCTTCTTCCCCGGTGCCGTCGCCGTCTATTATTCGCTTCGGGTAATCGACGATAAGAAAAATGGCGACGCCTTCACCGCCCGCTGCCACGCCGGCAATGCCCGGCTCTTCGTCATCATTTCATACGCTTTGGGCGTCATAGTTTGGGCAGTTCAGCTTTTTATACGATAGAATTTCCTTACCGCTACTCTGGTGAGAACGTTTTTCCTTGACAAGATGTAGTGGCAGTGTTTAAACTTACCTCAATTAGTACGATTGTAGGAACGCTCGATTGGTTTTTTGAATAAGAAACCCTCGGGCGTTTGTGTTTGGTCAGGGCTGAAACGTGGTGATGACGAGATCGCTCCCGTCGGTCGAAATCGAGATCATTCCCCGCTCGCCGGTCGTCTTGACGGTCGCACCCGCCGCTTTCCATCTTTCAACAACATCTGAGTGCGGATGGCCAAACGGCGATTTTCTCCCGACAGGTATCACCGCATAGCGTGCATCAACCGCGTCGATAAATGGCTGCGTTGACGAAGTGCGGCTGCCATGATGCGGAACTTTTATTACGTCAGCCTTCAAAGATCCACCCGCCGAAACCAGCGAATTCTCGGCATTCCGTTCAATATCGCCTGTCATTAACACGGCTCGATTGCCATACACGATACGCAGCACAACCGAACTATCGTTTTCCGACGCTGAACCGGCACTATTATTTGCCGCCGGATAAAGGACTTCGACGACAGCGTCGCCAAATTGAATCCGCTCTCCCCGAGTGATCGTCTCAATCGGAATCCCTCGTCGCCGCAACACCTCGGCTAACTCTGCAAAATCCCTATCATCAAGCGGCGCCGAACCGAAGATCGCCGAACCGATCTGAAAATTCTTAGCCACGTCAGTCAATCCCTGAATGTGATCCGCATCCGCGTGCGTTCCAAGAATGTGATCG
>JBBRUA010000277.1:0-4368 GCA_038248245.1 Pyrinomonadales bacterium
TAGAACCGATCGCCAGATCATTATCCGTCGGCTCTCCGTTGATCAAATATTCGCACTTCGCTGCCAACGGATGCTCATTAGCAACCTTTGCCCCGGTCGAAGCCCGCTCTTCCTCGACCGTGTATAAAAGCCCGATGTCTTCAATTCCCTGTCGCCGCAATAATTCCGCCGCCCGTATCTGCGCCGCAATAATCCCTTTCGCGTCGCACGAACCACGCCCGTAGATCTTCTCGTCATCCTCCGTAGGAGCACTAAATGGCGGCACCGTATCCATATGCGTCGAAAGCCAAACCTGCGGCGTCTCGTTTAGATAGGCGATGACGTTGTTCTGGTTATCACTAACTCTTTGTAGCTCAACAGTCCAACCAAGCGATTCCAGATAGTCCCGCAAATAAAACCCCACCGCTTCCTCTTCACCGGAGACGGATGGGATGGACATTAAAGATGTTGTTAGTTCGAATAGATCCATAAAAAATATCACCGCAAAGAGTAGAGATTTTAAAAGAGTTCATTATGCAGCCTTTTGATTACATCCGCAGCAAATTCTTCTTTAATGACAAACGTCAGATTGACGCTTGATGCTCCGTGAGAAACCAGGGCAATGTTGACGTCGTCGATGGTTGAAAAAATCTTGGCGGCAAGACCGGTGCTGGCTCGGAGGCCTTCGCCGACAACGCAGATCACTGCATAGCCGGGTTCGATCTCCACGTCGCCAAGACGAGAGAGTTCGGTAATTATCGGTTCGAGCGAATCAGTGTTGTCTAGCGTCAGGGCGACGGAAACTTCGGAAGTCGAGACGACATCGATCACGGTGCGGTACCGCTCGAAGATCTGAAACAACGCACTCATAAAGCCATAGCTGCCGAGCATTCGCGCGGAGGTTATTCGCAGGATCGTGATGCCTTTTTTGTGAGCAATAGACTTGATCTTATTCGGCGTTTCGCCCGAATCCGCGATCACCATCGTACCGATCTCGTTAGGCTCGAAAGTATTACAGACACGAACAGGAATGGCGTGATCGACCGCGGGTTTGATCGTTTTCGGATGCAGGACCTTCGCACCGAAATAGGCAAGTTCCGCCGCTTCTTCGTAAGAAAGGATCGGGATCGTTCGTGCCGAGCTGCAAATTCTCGGGTCGCAGGTCATCACGCCCGTAACATCTGTCCAAATTTGCAATTCATCCGCCCGCAGAGCCGCCGCGACCAGAGCTGCCGAGTAATCCGAACCGCCACGTCCCAGCGTAGTCGTCTCCCCGCCGCGATTCGCCGCGATGAATCCGCCCATGATCGGCACTTCACCCGCGGCAACTATAGGTTCCAATTCGAGTTTTATTAATTTTTCCGTCTCGTCCCATATCGGCTGTGCGGCCCCATATTCGTCATCCGTCACGATCAAACGGCGCGAATCGACGTGCCTCGCATTGACGCCTTTCGACTTCATCACCTCGGCCAAAAGCCGCGATGAAAGCTGCTCTCCGTATGAGACGACAGCGTCTTTCAGCATCGACAGCGGCAAACTGCGGCGTGAAACGCGCTTGAGCAGGTCAGCGAGTTCCTCGCGGGCATATTCGAGTTCACCGTGGAACGGGCTCGGCTCAGGGATAGCGAACCGCCGTGTCACCTCGGAATGACGTTCAAAATGCGTTTCCAACGAAGCGACCGCAGCGTCACTATCGCCTTTTTTTGCTAATTCGAACGCCGCCAGCAAAGCGTCAGTCACCTTCGTCATCGCCGAAACGACAACGACTGGATGCTTCTCGATCTGAGTAGAAACAATGTGGAGCACACGCTCAAAGGCGGCAACGTCACCGACCGACGTGCCCCCAAATTTCATCACTGTGGAAGGAATATCACTCATCTTGTAGAACCGCGGCGTACGCGGGCGGCATCGCGCTCAACCATTTCGCCGAATGTTCACGGCATAATCGTGCGAGCAACAACTCGTGTTCTAATTTATCGCTATTTATCAAAACGTCCAAACTGCCCGAATATGCCGGCGGTTTTGACTGAGACTATCCAGATAGGCCCGCTTCGCCATTGATATTAATAACTTCTCCGACTAAAAGTGCCTGCTCAATGTCTGCAAGAATATCATCGAAATTTTCGATACCAACCGAAATGCGAACCAAACCCTCGGTTATTCCGAGTGTGTTGCGCCGCTTTTCGGTCAGTTCGCGATGCGACGAAGACGCCGAATGCGAAACCGTCGTAAACACATCGCCCAAAGTGGTTGCCCGAACACAAAGGTCAAGCGAATTCATGAACCGCCACGCCGCCTCGCGTGTGTCGTCCTTCAGGACGATCGAAAGTAAAGCTCCGTTGTAAGGTTTACGCAGCACTCTCTCAGCGACGCCGTCGGTCGAGAATTTCGGGTAGAAAACTTTGCTGACTTTCTCATTCTTAACTAAAGCCTCGGCAAGAAATTCGGCATTCGAACATTGTTTATCGAGTCGTAAAGCAAGCGTCTTCAACCCGCGTGAGATCGAATGAGCATCCCAAACGCTCAATATCCCGCCCGCCAGTTTCATTATGCTTGTCAGGGCGGGTTCATCGGCAGCATCTCTCGCGATTACCACACCTCCGGTCGCATCGCCGTTGCCGCCGAGGTACTTCGTTGCGCTGTGGACCACAAGATCCGCGCCAAACTCTATCGGTCGCGAAAGATAAGGCGTTGCAAACGTACTATCGACGATCAATTTCGCACCCACCGAGTGTGCGATCTCGGCAACAGCCGAGATGTCCAGGACTTTCAAAAGCGGATTGGAAATCGTCTCCGCGATCAAAACTTGGGGTTTCAATTCTTCCGTCTTCCGTTTCAGTTCGGCGAGATCCGCGAAATCTACGAGTTGCGTCTTGACGCCGAAAGCACCGAACACGTTGTAAAGCAGATCAAAGGTCGCCCCGTAAAGGTCGCGTGACGCGAGCACATAAGATCCGCCGGTGAGGTCGCTCGCGAGTAGCGCCGCATGCAAGGCCGCCATCCCCGAGGCGTATGCTCGGGCGACCGCTCCGCCCTCGATCGTGCAGATAGCCTCTTGAAACGCATCGACCGTCGGATTGCCGTAACGCGCATAGATATAATCCTTTACGTCACCGCTAAAGACCTTTTCAGCCTCCTCCATCGACTCATAGCTGTAAGTGGAATTCGTAAAGATCGGCGTTGCGTTCGGCAGCCCCTTAGGCAGCGGTCGCCGATCGCCGGCGTGGACAAATTCTGTTTCTATAGATCGTTTAGTCATAATTTTAAAATCAAGAAAGCTCTCGTGCTAAAGTTGCACGAAAGCTTTCCAAAAGTTCTTCGTTTTTTGCGGCGAATGGAATATTCGACGTCAGTCTTTAGCAGTTTTTATCGTGGAGCAAGTTGCCTTAAATCGCCACGCTTTTAGATTTTCAAGTATTCCGTTATCGGAAATTCTATCCAATTGCATCAAGCGTGACGCGTATGATGCGACAACAACGAGCATACATTTCAATAATCATCTTCACAATCACTCAACGACAAACTTCGCCACAGTTCTGACAGCTAGCCGCATAGAACGGCACCGCCATTTATATTTAGGATCTCGCCTGTAATGTGCCGCGACCAATCAGACAAGAGAAAACAGATCGAGAGAGCGATATCCTCTGTCGTCGCGATGCGCTGCAGCGGTATCGATTTGATCACACTTTGCTTGTAATCATCGTCATCAAACGCGGGCCGCACCATCGCGGTTTCGATCCAACCAGGAGCGACGGCGTTGACTCGTATTTTTGGACACAATTCGCTGGCTAATGCCTTTGTAAAAGATATCTGTCCGCCCTTCGAAGCCGCGTAATTTGAATAATTCGCCTCACCACGCTGACCCGCAGTCGACGACACCATGACGATCGCACCAGATGCTTGTTTTTTCATCGCGGGAACGCAAGCCTTTGTCATCGCCCACGCCGATTTAAGATTGGTATTTATGACCTTGTTCCAAAGCTCCTCCGACATATCCTCGATCGGAGCACCGTCCCAAACACCCGCGTTACAAACCAGTAGATCAATGCGACCGAATTTTTCAATCGTCTCTTTCGCGATCTGTTGCGCGCCCGCGAACTCCGAAACATCGGCCCGCACAGCAAACGAGCGAACTCCTTTACCTATGCACAGAGTTACCGTTTCAATTGCCTCAGCATCGTTGCTCAGATAATTGACAACAACATCTGCCCCTGCCTCAGCGAGTCGCAGTGCCGTCGCCCGCCCAACTCCCCGCGAAGCACCGGTCACGATCGCCGTTTTACCCGCGAAAAGGTTATTGGGTAGCTGGATCGAAGATGAATTGTCGGTCATAGTTTCCTCTTTTAGATTCTGCGTCGGGCTCATTTTTGTCCAAGTCCCCGGTCGCGA
>JBBRUA010000278.1:0-4366 GCA_038248245.1 Pyrinomonadales bacterium
ACTAATCTGCAGCGAAACGTCGTTCGTATCGCAGCCGTCGCTCCGGGATCGGTTATTACGGCCGTTGTAGATTATAAGATAAATCTAAAAGACAATTCGAGCTTAAATACCATTGCACCGTCCGGCTCGCAGTTCTTGCCGCTCGCGTTCTGGTATCCGACACCCAATAGCTGGTTTTTTGGACGAGGGGCAGATTCTGCTCCCGTTCGCATTAAGGTAAACGCTGCAAGCGGACAGACGCCCATTGCCTCAGGGATCGAGTCCGGCGGCATATTTGATCAGAAGATCAGCGCACAGCCATTTTTCACGACCGGCAACTGGGATGTCAGCAATGTGAATGGAGTTTCGGTCTATTCGCCAAAAGGAGCAGGGGCAGAGTCGCAAAAACGAAGTGCGGAACTCGCAAGTATTGTTAAAGAGGCTAGAACCTTTGCTAGCACTTATTTGGGAAATGAGCCGGAAACAGCCTTGCGGATCGTTGCGGTGAAACGAGGTGGCGGATTCTCTAGCGCCGGAACGATATTCGTTGACGAAGCTGTTTTTAGACGTTCAAAAGTTGACTCCTTGACGGCAGTTAATTTGGCCGAGGGAGCAGTTCGCACCTGGATCGGTGGCGCAGTTGCTGCGAATGGCGATGGTTATGGCGTAATTCGCGAAGGTTTGACCAGATTTATCGCGACCGAATTTCTCGAGAGCAAATTCGGAAAAGATGTCGCTGATGTCGAGAGGCTCCGCCAACGCAACGCCTATGCGGCGATCTCAAAGCGCGATGCTCCGATGAGTAAAGTTTCACCGCTAGATGATTTTTACTTTCAAGAAGTTGCGAATAAAGGAGCGATGGCGTGGCGTCTATTGGCAAAACGGGTTGGACAGACTGAGTTCAATCGCGTTCTAAAGGCGAACATGCTTGACGGCGATTTAACCGTCGCGGAATTACGAGCCGCTTTTTCTGCTAACAAAGAAATGATCGACTACCTTTTCGATCAGGTGACTGACACAAATCTGCTTGTCGGATTGCCTCAGGTGAGCGGTGGCGAGACGAAGGTAGCACTCCGAAATACTGGCAGCATCGATGCTACTGTAAACGTCAGAGCGACGATGCAATCTGGGCCACCGATGGAGGCCGCGACGACGATTAGAGCGACGAGTTTTGGTGATGTCACATTTAAAACCACAAACAAAATCGTCAGAGTTGAGATCGATACCGATAAACTCTATCCGCAAACAGAGTATTCTGACGACATCGCTCCGCGTGAGTCCACCGACAGCGATCCGTTGCTAGCAGTGAAGAGGGCTTTCGATAAACAGGATTTTGCCGCAGCCGAAATTTTGGCGAAGAAGGTTCTTCGCGATCTACCTAGGTTCGACGAGGTGAGGGTTTTGCTCGGCCGTGCTCTACTCGCCCTCGGCAAAACAGCGGATGCCGACAAGGAATTTCAGACTGTTTTGGAAGAGAAGTTGCCGACCGCCCGAAGCCTCGGCTGGGCAAATGTCGGGCGAGCTGAAGCGGCCGTAAAGGCAAACCAGAACGATCAGGCAGCTAAATTCATCGAAGCGGCAATTGTTGCCGATTCAGATTTCGGTGCTAGCCTGGCGGCTAGAAACCTTCGAAACAAGGCAGCGATCGCGACAGCTGTCGACCCTGGGATAAAAAGTTTTTTCACCGAATTTGATAAAGCTGCGGCTTCGAACCGGAAAACGGATCTTGACGTCCTGTTTCTGGCGGGTGAAGCGGTCAAATTTTCTAGCGGCATTTCCGGTTCGACCGAGCAATGGCAGACACAGGTGATACACATCGACCGTATCGACGCTGATACGGTGCTGGTCGAGACAAACGTCAGAATAAAATTGTTAACGAAGGAAGCCGAAAGCGGAATGGCGGTCTATCGCTTGAGCCGCGTCGGCGGAGCCTGGAAGATCGCGGCGGTCGAAATGTTTGAAGTCAGGTAAAGGGGCTCCGACCGAATAATTTGGCTTGGCGAAGATCTGTCGGCTGAGATCAGCGTAAATGGAACATAGTAACGATTTTAGCGTCAGCGAGCGGGCCGCTCGCGTCAAACTCCTTCTGATGGATTGCGATGGCGTCTTGACGGATGGCCGGCTCTACTTTGGCCCTACCGGTGAGGAATTGAAAGTTTTCCACGTCCGTGACGGTCAGGGACTTGTTGATTGGCACGCCGCCGGCTTTCGTTCGGGAATAATATCGGGTCGTAATTCGCCGATCGTTTCGATGCGGGCGGAGCAACTCGGAATAGAGTTTGTGAGCCAGGGCCAGAATAGAAAGATTGATGCATTTAATGAGATCGTTGCGGCTGCAGGAGTCCTACCGGAGAACATTGCATATATTGGAGACGATACACCCGACGCGGAGCTCATGCCGCTTGTTGGCCTCGCTGTAGCCGTCGGTGACGGCGTTCGCGAGGTCAAGGCAGCCGCTCACTATATTACGACGCTGAGCGGCGGATCCGGAGCCGTCCGTGAACTTATTCAATTGATCCTCCGTTCCAAATCGTTGTAATCGATCACCGCACGAGTAAACCCGATTTAGCCAAATGTTTGAGGCTCAACTCGATCATCTGCGGAAGCTGAGATAGAAATTCTTCTTGTTGATCATCCGGAACCTCCAATAGGTCTCCCAGTTTTGATTCCAGGTCCTCACGACTGAGCGTTCCGTCTAGCAGAACGATCATCGCTCGCTGCATTATATCTTTCACCTCAAGATTGCCTCCCGTCAGAGTTGTAACGCTTTGACCACCATTCTCGATCTGCCACCGGGCAAAATCACTAACCCTTGGATGCGCCCCTGCTAAATCAGCAAACGGTGCCTGATATGTGTGAAGTTGCACCATGCCCGCTTTGAATAGATCTAAGAGGAAGGCAGCCGTTCGGTCTCGTTGTTCGATATCGATGCCTTGCGGCCCCAGAATTTGCGCCGCTTCTGCCATCAGTTCATCAAAAGTTACACTGCGAGACCATTTGCTCCACAGATAATTCAGAACCACTTTCGTTAGCGGGTGATTGACGGTCACTGATGCTCCTTTCGAATCGGAGAATTTTACGGGAGATGCGTCAGTAAAATCCGTATTCTCTGATTCTGCTTTTATCTGGGACGAAATCAAGAGATCCATTAAAACGGATGGGTCGGGATCCCGGTTGAGTTGAATCGTGTTGCGGCAGAATAAGGTTCTGCGAAATCGAGTGAATCTGATGAAGTCGAAATACTGTTCTCGACGAATAATGTCATCACTGACCGATTCGATCAACTTTCTACCTTTTTCGTTCAATTTTGCGTGGTTGGTTGATGCCGGATCGGCTTCAGAAAGAAATTGGAAGCCATATTCGCTGATTTTCGACGCAAATTCATGGAAGTAGAACGGCTGATTCGTAGTCGAGAATTCATCGTGGAAGATATTTGCGGGTGTTCGATCAAGGACTTGGTCATATTCGAGGGCTAGAATTGATTGAACGAGGCTATCGTCCTGTGCCGCCTCGGCGAACATTCGCAGATTCGCGATTCCAGCTTTCACACGTTCGATGGGACCCTTTTTCTCCGGTGTGCTATGTTTCAGGAGGTCAAAGCAGATTTGGCGTAGATGGCAACCTGGGTAGGCATTGTAGCTGATATAACCAACGCCATTTTCGACGAGACATTCCGAATAGACATTTAAAATTGCTTCACGGACGAAATCCGGAACCCACGAGTACAGTCCGTGAGCGATGATAAAGTCAAATTTTCCGAGTTCGCTGCTTAAGAGTTCGGTGACATCGGCTTGGCGGAAGGCAATGTTGGTGAGACCGAGGTGTTTAGCCGTCTCGTTTGCCATGGCAATATGGTGAGATGAAAGATCTATGCCGATGAAGTTACTCTCAGGCAGTGAGTAGGCGGACGAGATCAAATTCGTTCCGTCGCCGCAACCAAGTTCTAAAACCCGAGACCTTTCGGCCTTGGCCGTGTCAAGGCCATATAATCTCGCCAACGTCGTGAGCCGGTCGGGATGGGTTTGAGGGAAGGTAAAACTCGGATATGGCACTTCGTCGTAAATGAATTTGTCAGACATATGTAGGTTTCCTTTTGTAGGGGAAATATAGCGCAAAGTCGGTACTACCGCTATTAACAGAGCGTTTCGATAACGTTAATGAAATATGTCAGATCTCGCTTGACAAAAAAAGACGTATCATTCAATATCGTTAATTGCCGCTGAGACGAGATGTTTCGCCAAGCTAAACCGAACCCAGACGGGTTGGAAAGAAAGTTTGAAAAAATAACGCTTCACGGTTGACATTCAGATTTGGTTCTGTATAATCAGTAATTTCGCCCCAACGGTGGGGAACGAAGTAAAAGAAGTTGATATTTGAAAACTAGATA
>JBBRUA010000279.1:0-4353 GCA_038248245.1 Pyrinomonadales bacterium
AGGATCGGCACAAGGAGAAACCTCTCTATTTCTGGAGCCGTCCAAGCGGCCTGCAAAAGGTGGTTGATCCGAAAGAGGGACTACTAAGTTCTCCTCAAACGATCGGCGATACCGAAGACCCCGAAAACCTTCTTGGTTTCATAAGCGAACAGAAGACAGGTATCTTCCTGCTGTGTGATTATGCTCCTTACATCTCGCCGTACGGACAGGAAGATCCACTGCTCGTTCGACGACTTCGCGAGATCGCCTGGAAATTGAAATCGACGAAAGCCACCGTTCTCTTTGTAGGACCGAACTTTCCCGAACTTAAAACTCTTGAAAAGGAAGTAACGCAGGTTGAACTCGATCTTCCGAGAGAGTCTGAGATCGAAGACTCGATCGAACTTCAGTTTGAGAACCTGCGTTCCAATGGTCTTGATATTAGCCTCAACAAAGAGACGCAGGACGCTCTGCAGCAGGCTCTTCTCGGTCTGACCGCAGTTGAGATCAGCAACGTCGTTGCAAAGGCGGTTATCAGTTGTAATGGGCTGAATCAGGATTCGATCAATGTCATCCTTGAGGAAAAGAAGAACGTAATACGAGGCAGCGGCTCACTGACCTACGTGCATCCTGAACCTGCAAGCAACTTAGGCGGCTACCAATCGCTTCGAGCCATCCTCGAACGTGCAGCATATACGTTCAGTCCAAGAGCTAAGGCCCGGCATGTAGAACCGTGTAAAGGCATTTTGCTTGTCGGGCTTCCGGGATGCGGAAAGGACCTCTGCAAACGTGTCGCTTCAAGCATCACGAACCGGGCTCTCCTTGATCTGGACTTCGGTTCGATCATGGGGGAGGGCGGCGGCGTTATCGGTTCTTCGGCAATGTCGATAAAGCGGGCATTGTCGATCGCCGGAATGATCAAAGGCATTCTCGGTATCAGCGAATTCGAGAAAGCGGTGTCTGGAATGAAGTCCTCTAACAAGACGGACGGAGGCGAAACCGCACGAACCATCTCTTATCTCCTTAACTGGATGCAGGACAATCAGGATGTTCTTGTGTTTGCGACCGCAAATGATGTCCGCGAACTCGAATCAGAACAATTCAGGATCGGCCGATTCTCCTATATACATTTCGTTGATCTTCCGGAAAAGGAGGACCGGAAGGAGATCTTCCGGGTTCACCTTAAGAAAAGAGCACTCGATGCCGAACATTTTGATCTCGAAAAACTCGTAGATAAGAGTGACGACTTCTCTGGTGCCGAAATAGAAGGTGCGGTGAAAGATGGAGTTCTTGAAGCCTTCATCGATGGCGACCGGCAGGCCGAGACTCGCGACATCATTAAATGCATCGAGACCATAACCCCTACCGCGCAGATGATGAGCGAGAAGATCGAAGAAATCCGCAAATGGGCCCGAAATAATATTAAAGGCGTTGGCTCTCGAATAGAGAATAGCGGTCTGGCTGGCAGTTGTGCGGATCGCATTTACGAACTCTAGGGAGGATTTCAATGAGCAAATACATGACATTCGACTCTCAGTCATTTCCGAATCGAGAATTGCTTCTCGAAGCCTTGGCCGAATGCGGGTTTGCATCCCCGATTTTGGGATCCAATCTCCCACTTGAAGGCTGGGATAAAAGAAACCCTCGGACAGCCGACATCGTGATCCGGCGTCGAGACGTGAAGGGGCAGTCGCTTTTAGGCGACGTAGGATTCCTAAAAACCGAAAAAGGGTACGTTGCCATAATCGATGATATGGATCTCACGTACCGTCTCGGGAAAGACTTCGTGATCAGGCTCCAGAACAGTTATTACGAAGCCGCGGCCCGAAAAATGGCCAAGAAACTCGGTGGTACGCTAATCAAGGAACGGATTGGAAAGACGATCAAAATCCGTATCAAATATTGAGAAGGGAGATGGTGAATCATGCCTGAGGTTGAATTTAAGATAGATACCGAACGCGGAACCTGCGAAACCGAGATAAAGGGATATCAAGGAGCCGCCTGCGAGAAGGCGGCGAAGCAGCTAAAGGAAGTTCTTGGCGATCCTTCTGCCGAAACCAAAAAGCAAGAGTATTTCGTCACACCGATTTCCAGGCTGACCAGCAAACGAAAATGAGCAATGAAATCACTTTTATACTTGAACCCGATAGTGGAAAACTCACGACCGAAGTATCAAGTATGTCCACCGATTTACTCACCGACCTAAGAGATGCCCTTGGCACCTCCCAGAATGTAAATTGCGGAAAGCCGACCGAAAGAGATATTGATAGACCGCCGGCGTCATCCGTATCAATTTTCAACGACAATCAGTTCATCTGGCTCTATCGGATATATCACAATTCGGTCGTTGATGGGCCCGGTCGAAGAAGCGTAGCTCAAGTCGCAGGGTGTTCAATTAGATGTCCGGGATGCTATGTGCCGGAAACTCACGATCGCCACAATGGAATGTTGGTTTCGGTCGCTTCCGTTAACAGGGAAATTCAATCAAAACGAGCTGAGCACGATGGCGTTACGATCCTTGGCGGCGAACCATTTGACCAAGCGGGTCCCGTCGCCGAGCTTGTGTCAAGGCTGAAGCGATTCGATCTGAACGTAGCCATTTACAGCGGGAAAACGCTTGAGGATCTGATCGCAAGACACGATCCTTGTGTTGACTACATACTCGCTCACGTTGACCTGTTGATCGACGGCCCTTTTGAACAATCTCTTACCTCGGGGGCGGGCGAATATCGAGGTTCGTCGAACCAACGCTTCCATGGTCAGGCTGGCTCGTCGTAAAAGAATCGTTCATTACGATTTCCGCTATAAAAACAGCGAAGAAAACAAATGTGAATTGCATTGATGAAATCAACTTCTTAGGGTATGATTTTGATTGCAATTAAGGTCTGTTTATTGAAAATTGAGATCGGATCCTAGTGGCTAAAGTTGGTTGCAGGTTGGTTGCAGCGTTCCTGATCACGGCTATTCAGATCGAAACGGCACTGCCAGTAAGTTGTTGATTCTAAGATGTTTTAAGCAGTTTTGACAAGTTATACAAACCTACCCAAATCGCTTGGGGTGCGAGAGGCCGTGAGTTCGAATCTCGCCGTCCCGACCAATAAAGACGGGGCTTTCGATGATTTTCGAAAGCCTCATTTTTTTAGGATGGTTGCAAGATGGTTGCACTTTCCTTTTTCATACCTTCTCAGATCAAAACTTCTAGTAATCAATCACATCATTTCACGATCGGTTCATAGTTTCGCCAACTAGGTGCAAATCTGCGCCAATCGGTGCGTTTTGGTTGCCAGCTTTGCGTGAAATGCGTCTTTAAGTGCCGGTTTGGGTCGGCACGTTTTTTGCTAATTTGGAACGGTGGAGGATAGAACAATGGTTGAAGTCGTTACCATCGAGAAAACCGAACTTATTCGATTGATAGACACGTCCGTCGCTGGAGCTATCGAGAAAGCCATCAATTCAGCAAAACCGCCCGAGATAATGACAAAGGCTGAGGTCGCGAAATATCTCAAGAAGTCCAGTGCGACCATAAATCGCTGGATGCGCATTCACGGTCTCCCTTATCACGGAGTTGGTAGACCGACGTTTAATAGGGCGGAAGTAGATGCATGGATGTCTCAGATCTGACAAAACAAATGGCTGTTTTTAAACGATACATAGGGAAACGGATTTCGTCGAAACACCCCGCATATCCGAAAGCTCGGTGGTGGGTCTATCTGCGATTAAAAGGGCAGCCCATTATCCACCAAGGTCTCTCAGCGGCCCGTACGAAAGAGGAAGCTGAACTTGCAGAAAGGCAGCTTGTGAAGAGGATGTTTGACAAGGCGTATGGGGTCACGGATACGACCACAACCTTTGACAGTTTTGTTGAATCGACATACAGAAAATATGTCGAGCAAAGCAATGTTAACAAGGTTGCTAAGAATCAGTACATCCGCCTTCTTATAGGTCACTTTAAAAATCAACCTCTTCACACAATAACTCCCCAGGATTGCCGCGACTTCAGAGCAAAGATCGAAACGCGCTCTAACAAGAGAAGTAAGAAAGGAGGCCTTTCATCATCATCGATCAATCGAATCATGTCTACAGCATCAAAAATCTTCAGCCTTGCTTGTGAGGAGGGGATTTTGGATCGAAATCCAATGCAGTATGTGAAGGCTCTTCCTGAACCACCTGCTCGCAAGCGATTGCTTTCTCAATCTCAGAAGGAAGCATTTTGGAAAGAACTAGAATCTGACCAATTGTTATATCGATTAGTGATGCTGGCCGTGAATATGCCATTAAGACGTGCACAACTCCTGGCCTTGGACGAAAGTGTAATCGACTTTGAAAATGAACGTGTCTGGGTAATTCGATCTAAGGGACGGCCACCGCGTTCCG
>JBBRUA010000280.1:0-4351 GCA_038248245.1 Pyrinomonadales bacterium
ACGAGATTATAGGGTTCCTCAACGATACAAATTATCGAGCGGTCGCGTTTCGGGTTAGAACAATAAAGGCAAGGGTTTACGTCGGTCAGATTATTGCAGACCGAACAGAAAACGATCTTTTCTTTAACCTCTCGCAGAGCGTTTGCAAAGTTCTCCACTTCGCCGAGCGGACGACGCATAATGTAAAAAGCCAGCCTCTGGGCTGACTTGCCGCCGATACCCGGCAAACGTTTGAATTCATCGATCAGCTTAGCGACCGGTTCTGAGTAATCAAGCATCGTAAGAAATGTTCAACGCAAAGTCGCTAAGCGGCAAAGACGCAAAGTTAAGAAAAACACAAAATCTTTCTTCTTTGCATCTTCGCGGCTTTGCGTTAAAAAACTACATCAATCCCGGAGGCAGCATTCCGCCGAGTTTGCCTTTTAGAGACTCTTCGACTTTGCGTTTGGCTTCGTTGAGGGCTGCGACGGTTAGGTCCTGAATCATTTCGACATCGCCGTCCTTGACGATATCCGGCGAGATCGTGACCGCTAAAACCTCAAAATCGCCACGCATCTTCACGGTCACTGCACCGCCGCCGGCGGAGGCGTCGACCGACATTTCCTTCATATCACGACCCATCTGCTCCTGCATTGCCTGAGCCTGCTGCATCATCGAATTTATATCCATACCACCCGGAAGTTTCATATTTTACCTCGACAAAATTAGCTTTGTTGCCATTATGATTGTATCACGCTCGGGACGGTTCGGCCGAGTGTGATCAACATCAAAAGGAGTGACGATATTATGACCCGGAGAACTGGTTCGATCTTTATATTTATCCTTTGTTTCGTTTTAATTACTGCGGGCTGCGGTGCGAAAGGCGACGATGTGACGGTCTCGAATAGCGCGAATTCAAAAGACGAGAACAACAGTAAAACAGCTGTG
This sequence comes from Pyrinomonadales bacterium, assembly GCA_038248245.1. Taxonomy (GTDB): domain Bacteria; phylum Acidobacteriota; class Blastocatellia; order Pyrinomonadales; family Pyrinomonadaceae; genus OLB17. The sequence continues at coordinate 928 of JBBRUA010000280.1, forward strand.
AAACCGGCCGAGGACGGCACGATACCATCGGGCACAGGCACTGAAAAAGAGAAACTGGCGGCTGGAAAGGCTAACGTTCAGGGCAAGGCACTTTATAACGGCAAACCGGCGGTCGGCGTCGAGGTCAAGCTTTGTCAGAAATTCAGCCAGTACGTCGGCGGATGCAGCGGCGAAACCTTTACGATCAAAACCGACGCCGCCGGCGAATATCTGATCAAGGACGTGCCGCCCGGGATATACGAAGGCCTGAGCGTGAAGGTTTTCGACTCGAACTATTTCGTTTTCGCCACCTCCGGCATCGTCTCGGCAGCAAAATATAATCTCGCGGCCGACGCTACCTACTTTGCCCCAGACACCAATCTCTTCAAGAATGACCTCAAGGTCTTAAGCCCGAAGGCCGCCGCTAAGGTCGGTGGCGACGGTATCGCGGTAAAGTGGGAAGCGTATCCCGATGCCGCATATTATAAATTCGGTGTTTACGCCGATAGTGCCAGCGGAGCCGAGACTAATAATGATTTCATAAATAAACGCGTCGACGGTGTCGAATTCACACTCGACAAACCGCTTAAGCCCGGTTCGTACAGTGTGAAGATCGACGCGTTCAACGCGATGGACATAAAGCTCGCACAAAGTTCGAGCGATATGAAATTCACGGTTACAGGGACAACGCCGGCGAAGTAATGTTTGCTTCGCCCTTGACCGGCAATTCATAGCTGTTCGATCACGCGTCGCAATCGTTCGTTGACTTCCTTTGCAACTTCGTTCATTGCGGAGTTTTCTCCGACAACCGAAAGCATTGACTGGGCGTCAACTGCGCCAACGACCGACTTATCTTTATCGTCTGCTTCGTACACAATGACGTTGCACGGTAGAAGCAATCCTATATTGATGTCCTCCTGAAGGGTTTTGTATGCAAGCTGCGGGTTGCACGCACCCAGAATTACATAGCGGCGAAAATCCACGCCAAGTTTTTCCTTTAGCTTTTCATCCAGACGAATCTCCGAAAGAACGCCGAAACCTTCACCTTTCAAGGCTTCACGAACCTGATCAGTCGCGTCGTCGAACGAAGAATCAACCGTCCGGCTGAAACCGTATTCCTTCTTTTGAGTTTTTTGTGCTTCCATTCTCTTACCTCCAAAGTTTCCTACAGAACACCTTCATTTTTGGATTATCTATATCTCACTCCGCCGTAAATTTCTCCGGATTCGCATCAAATTTCTCCTTGCAAGCGGTCTAGCAAAAATAGATTGTCTGTCCCTTATAATCGGACTGCCCGGCGGCATCCGCATTTACATAGACATTTTGCCCATCATTTCCATCTTCATTTCGGGCATATTCATTTTCTCAAGCTTTAGCAACATCCAAGCTGCGTGCATTGAAACTTCCTGTGCGTCGGGAGTGCTTGCTTCCATTGCTTTACCGAGCATCATCATATGCATTTTCATCGCCGCCATTTCGCCCTGCATTTTCTCCATCATCGGCTTCATTTTTTCCGTCATCGCCGCGTCCATTTTCGGCATCCCTGCCATGTGCGTCTTGTGTATCTCTTCCATTTTCTCCATGCAATGCATGATCTCGGCGAAGGCGGCACGAGCCGTACCAACGTTCTCGATCTTGCCGTCCGAGGACATATCCCACAAAACGCGGGTGAACGCCATCGCGCTTCGTTTGTGGGCCATCATCAGCATATTATGGCCGTCTTTGTGCATCTCCATCATGTTCATTTCGCCTTTCGGCATCTTGGACATGTCCATTTTGGGGTTTTGCGCATAAACCGCGCTGACCGACAAGGTTACGGCCAACATGACGGCCGCGAACATCAAATTTTGTTTTTTCATTTTATTATCTCCGGTAAATATTAAACGCTGACGGCAGCGGCGACCGGCTCTTCGGTTTCGACGCGAAGGTGCTTCGAGCTCACGGTTCCGCAACAGTGTCCGTCTTTATCCATGACCGGCAGGCTCGACGCCTGATGATCGTGCATTTTTTGCGCGGCAGCTTCGAGGGTTTCGTTTGATCTACAGCAAGCCGACATCGGCTTCATTATGTCCTTGACCGAAACGTCTGACGCCTTGAGGTTTTCCGCCGCGACGTGGTGACTGATGTCGTGCGAAGTGACGACACCGACCAATTTCAAGCCCTCTTTGTCCTCAACGACCGGCGAGCATCCGCAGCCGCTCGTCTTCATTGCCATAGCCGCATCGTGCGCCGTGTCTTCCGGTGTACAGCACGATTCCGCTACTATTTTTTCCAATACATCGCCACAATAACTCATTTTATTCTCCTATGGTTCAACCCAACATTTAACTTCTTTCAGAAGCTTCCATGATATTGCAGATCCAGTTTCAATACCGTGCGTTAACACACGGTAACGGCCACACGCAGATGTGAGCGGTTATTCGGCGAGGTATAAGTTGTCGGTGAAGTGTAAGTGAGGCGTGGAGGTAACGCGGCCCCTTCGGTTAGAAAAAGTAACCGACAGGGGGCGATTTACAACTGAAGAGGCTCGATACGAGCATGGGATGCAGTATCCGTCAGTGCTCGAATCATTTATTTACAGCGATCTCACATATATCGCGATCTGCTTGATCTGTGCGGCGGTGAGGCGTTTGCTGAAGCCGGGCATATCGCCTTTTCCAGTTTTTATAATGCGAGTGATCTTAGCGGCACTGATACCGCCGCCCGCGATGTCATCGGCGTCGGTTTCGCGGCCTTTCGGCGTATTTGACTTACCATCGGCCCCATGACAACTCGCGCAATTCGCCATATATAGCGAACGCGGCGACGCTGACGCCGAACCTGCCGCCCGCGTCTCTGTGGTCGAGAATGCTAACAAGCCGAGTGCCGAAACGAGAGCCAGGGCCGATAATTTGATTAGGTTTTGACGGTTCATAAGTGAAAAACATATTACCGCAGATGAACGCAAGTGAGAGAAGTTGAGCGCCGTTTTTTCAAGATGTTTTCAATCTCTATAACCTTTTGGATCGGATACAAGGGTTCCTTAGAACCTGCCATCCGCTCACGCAGGTGGTTCTGACGGGCATCTGTGATAACATTCTGTTTCATAGATGAAAAGCTACGTTTTAAAACGCGATAAGACGGCATTGCCGGAAAAGCTGACCCGATACCGGAGCGAGCTGAATGAAGAGCAGTTTCGTGTCGTCACGGCGAAGCCGCAGGCCGCACTTGTGGTCGCGGGAGCAGGCAGCGGCAAGACGCGGGCGATCACTTATCGCGTTGCTTACCTGATCGAACACGGCGTTTCGCCGCAGCATATCTTGCTCGCGACGTTTACCAATCGGGCGGCGAAGGAGATGTTGCGGCGCGTTGAATCTTTGACAGGTTCGCAGAACGTGCATCGCGTGTGGGGCGGCACATTCCACCGGATCGCGAACATGATCCTGCGGCGGCATGCGGTCAGCAT
>JBBRUA010000281.1:0-4345 GCA_038248245.1 Pyrinomonadales bacterium
CGGTTTTGGTGCTTCTTACGGAGCCCAGACCTCCATCGGCCTGCTTCCGATACTTTATTGGGGCAGCGAAGAGCTGAAAAAAGAGTGGATCCCAAAGATCATCTCCGGCGAAGCCGTATCCGCCTATTGCCTGACTGAATCGAGCTCCGGTTCGGATGCTCTCGGTGCGAAATGTGTCGCCAAACTTTCCGAGGACGGCCAGTCCTATATCCTTAACGGCGAGAAAATGTGGATCACCAACGGCGGCTACGCGGACGTTTATATCGTCTTCGCAAAGGTCGATGGTGTGAAGGAGAAGTTCTCGGCGTTCGTCGTGCCGCGTTCAGAGAACTGCCGCCCCGGCGCTGAAGAGCACAAGATGGGCATCAAGTCGTCCTCGACGACCGCCGTCATCTTATCCGATGCTAAAATTCCGGTCGGCTATCTGATCGGCAACGTCGGCGACGGTGCCAAGATCGCGTTTAACGTGCTGAACGTGGGCCGTTTCAAACTCGGAGCGTCGGTCACCGGCGGTGCGAAACTCGCTATTCACGAGGCGGTTCGCTATGCGAATGAGCGTCATCAGTTCAACAAGCCGATCTCGTCTTTCGGTGCGATCAAGCACAAGCTCGCCGAGATGGCGATCCGCACTTGGGTCTCAGAATCGATCACGTACCGCACGGTTGGTATGATCGACGCCCTCATCGGTGACGGTGCGAGCAGCGAAAAGAAACTGCAGTCGATCGAGGAATACTCCGTCGAATCGTCGATCAACAAGGTCGCTTGCTCAGAGTCGCTCGACTATGTGGTTGACGAAATGGTGCAGATCTACGGTGGTTACGGTTATTCGGCGGATTACCCGGCGGAGAAGGCGTATCGCGATTCGCGTATCAACCGTATTTTCGAAGGGACGAATGAGATCAATCGAATGCTCATTCCCGGCCAGTTGATGAAGCGTGCGATGAAGGGCCAACTCGCGTTGCTTCAGGCGGCAAAGGCTTTGCAGGAAGAGATCCTCAATCCGCAGATGTCGTTCGACGAAGACACGAGCCTGCTCGCGGCTGAAACCAAGCTCGCCAAGAACGCCAAGAAGATCGCGCTCATGGTGCTCGGCACCGCCGCTCAAAAATACATGATGGGTCTCAGCGAACAGCAGGAAGTGCTGATGAACTGTGCCGACATCATCATGGACGCTTATCAAATGGAAACGGCGATCCTGCGAGCTAAGAAACAGGCTGAAGCAAAAGGCGAAGAGTCCGCGGCACGTCAGATCGACATGGCATCGGTCTATTGCAACGACGCGATCCAGCGGGTCGAGTCAGCCGCAAAAAATACCATCGCCGCCATTTCCGAAGGCGACGAAGGCCGCACTTTCCTCGTCGCCCTGAAACGCTACACCAAAAACAATTCGCCCATCAACACGATCGCTGCCCGACAACGGATCGCGGACGTAATGATCCAGGCGAATACGTATACGTTTTAGGAGTTGGAAGTTAGAAGTTAGTGGTCAGAACCGCCTGCGTAAGCGGGCGGTCCGAACTCAGCAAGTAAAAGACGTGGCCGCATTCTAAATTTGATTGAGCCACGTCGTTTTATTTTTTTCGACTTTTCGCTTACACATCTTCGTGAATGCGTAATGCCGGATGGCGACCATCGCCTTTCGCTAAAAATAAAATCGCCGCGGCGAGCTTTCACTCACTGCGGCGGTTATTGGTATATCTATCTGGCAAACCGTCTTAGCGGTAGTAACCGTTATAACGTTTCTTCGGGTTGATCTTGTAGGTATAAAGGGCCGAACTGCCCGCACCTGCTAAGGCTCCGTAACCTGCTCCTCTTTTACCGCCGATCAGACCGCCGAGAATTGCACCGGCGCCGGTTCCGATTGCCATATTGAAAATGTTTCGGTGACGTTTGTAAATGTTCGGACGCTTATAAACCTGCGTCGTTCGCGTACGGGTTCTGTAATTTCGCGTCTGGGCATTTGTCGTCACTGACAATGCAGGGATCATAACTCCGATAACTGATGCTAACAAGAATGTCGATATAAGTTTTTTCATGTCTTTATTTCTCCCCTAAATACTTGAGGAACTCCCTTCCTCGACGCTTATTTTAATGGCAATCACCGTGCCACGGTTTGTAACTCTTTGGAAATAAGTCGTTTACAAGCCCGAAGCAGCATTCCTCCCGATCCTATCCATACGAAATAGTTGCCGAATAAACGGTTTCGTACGAAAATAGTGTGGCAGAGGAGCATTCCCGTATATAAATAATTCTCCTGCATAAACGTTGAAAAACACGCCTTTCCAGGAGCGGGTCTAGGGCGGATCGACTAGAACCTGCGTTTTCAAATTTTCTTTTCCCGCGAATAGATACAAAATATTCTAATGAGTGTGCCGTATCGAGTAGAACGCTGGAATCAGAACGCCGCACCAAACCCTGCAATGCTGAGGCATATTTTGGTTTCGGAGGGGTACACCGTTTTTCAGTGGGGCGACTCGCCCGGCTCGATCCACCCGATGCATAAACACGACAGCGATCAGTCGCACTGGGTCGTTTCCGGCTCGATCGAGTTTAATATCGAACGGTATGGAACTGTCATTCTCGAGGCCGGAGACCGCGACTTTATGCCCGCCGGTACTTATCATTCAGCTAAAGTGCTCGGCGACGATCACGTTATATATCTAGTCGGCGAAAAGTAGACTTATACTTTTCTTCTTATCTTCCTTAGCGGTCTTGGCGTCTTTGCGTGATAAGAGCGATTTCGCGCAAAGTCGCGAAGCACGCAAAGAAGAATTCAGAACTTTTGAAAGCGTACTTCAGAATCAGCGACCAGCAAAGGATCGGAGTTTTTTCCGATCCTTTCTTGTGTGGTAGAATTCTCGTATTGCGTGCGTAAGCGCCAATAAACGCATAGGTTTGTAGGCTCACGATAGATACATTTCGAAATTATGATAAAGAATCCGATCGCCGATCTATGTCTGTTTTTCGACCTCGAATGGGTGCCCGACGCTGCGGGTTCGAAACGGCTGTTCGATCTGCCGGACGAAACGTCGGAACTCGATGCGATGCAAAGGCTGTGGGAACACTCGCCGCAGTATAATGCCGAGACGATGCCGCGGCCATTCTTGAAATATATGTTTTCAAGAGTTGTCTCGATTGCATTTCTTTCTCGCAAACCGATTTATCGCGACGGCGAGCGGGTCGTCGAGTTTTCGTTGAACTCGCTGCCGAAGCTGCCGCTCGAAACGCAGGATGTCGATGAGGCGGCGATAATCGACCGGTTCCTGTATATCCTCGGCGATCGAAAGCCGCAGATCGTTGGCTTTAACTCGGCCGAGTCCGACCTTCAGGTGCTCATCCAACGCGGCCTAATTAATGAGATCACGGCTCCGGCTTTTAGCGAACGTCCGAACAAACCGTGGGAAGGGCCGGATTATTTCGATGCCCGCAATAGCGAGGCCCACTTCGACATTCTGACGAAGCTATCGAACCGGGCCGGAATGTCGCCGCGTCTCGACGAACTCGCCAAACTTTGCGGTTTTCCCGGCAAAATGGATGTTAAAGGCGATCAGGTCACCGACCTCTGGCTCGAGCGTGACATCACCAAGATCGTCGAATACAACATGATCGACACGCTAAACACGTATCTTGTTTGGCTCCGCGTCGTGTATTTTGCCGGTAAACTGACCGAGGAAGAATATTTTACCGAGCAGGAACAGTTCCGCGAGTTTCTCGAAATGGAAACTGAAAAGAGCGAAAAGGCATTCGTTGCCGAGTTTTTAGCCAAATGGCCGCAGTGATCTCACAAATGGAACTCTCCAAAATATATCAGGAAAACTGTATTGAAACGCTCGCCCGTATGCCGGACGATCTGATCGATATGACGATCACGAGTCCGCCCTACGACGACTTGCGTGACTACAACGGTTATCATTTTCCGGTTGAAGAGATCGCAGCGGGACTTTTTCGCACCACAAAACCCGGCGGCGTCGTGATCTGGGTCGTCGGTGACCGGACGCTCAACGGCAACGAGACTTTGACCAGCTTTAAGCACGCGATCACGTTTCAGGATGCCGGATTTCGCGTTCACGACACGATGATCTACGCAAAAAATAACCCGATCCCGAGCGATTGCGGCAAGCGCTATCGTCAAGCGTTCGAATATATGTTCTGCTTCAGCAAGGGCCAGCCGAAAACATTTAACCCGATCACCCAGCCGATCAAACAGGAAAAGTCATTCAAATCTTTTCGTATAACAAAGGTCGGACGTAACGATCTCGCCCACGATCACGTCGCCCCGAAAGAGCGAAAGGTCAACAATATTTTCTACTACAACGTCGGAACTTCGTCGTCGAAAGACAAGATC
>JBBRUA010000282.1:0-4339 GCA_038248245.1 Pyrinomonadales bacterium
GATCAAGCGGATCAACTAGACAAAAACGGCAAACACCTCGTTCGAAAAGAGCTTCCCTTTTCGGGTGAGAAACATTCGTCCGTTAGCGATCTCTATAAGTTCGGCGTCCTGAACTCGTTCGAGTTCGGATGAATATTTATCTATCAGATCTTCGCCAAATTGCTGCTTATAATCCGCTAGATCGATCCCGTTTTCAGTGCGCAATCCCAGAAAAACGAATTCGGACGCACGATCGATGTCTTCGCGCATAACTTCGGCTGAGTTGCCGCTTTCGATCATATCGACGTATTTTGCGGTGTCGCGTTCATTAGAATACCGCTGGCGTCCGTCGAATGAGTGTACGGAAACGCCGAAAGCAAATACAGGATCGAGTGTCCAATATTTCGAATTATGGCGTGATCTGCGACCCGGTTTTGAGAAATTCGCGATCTCGTATTGCTCATACCCGGCCGCGGCGAGGCGATCGAGCATCAGCTCGTACATTTCGGCGGCAAGATCTTCGTCGGGCAAGGGTTGACGGCCGCTGCGGATCTGTTCGGCAAGCGGCGTGCCTTCGTTAATTTCAAGTAGGTAAAGCGAGAGATGTTCGGGTGCCATTCGAAGAGCTTCGTCGAGATTTTGTCGCCAAGTTTGGAGCAACTGACCCGGCAAACCGGCGATCAGGTCGAGGCTCACATTATCAAAACCCGCTTCTCTAAGCATCGTGAAAGTATTGCGGGCGTCGTTTGCATCATGACCACGGGCGAGCAGTTTCAACGCAGTATCATCGAATGTCTGAACGCCAAAACTCGCTCGGTTCACGCCGAGTGAGCGAAATGCGTCGAGCGTTTCCGGCGTTACTGTCCCCGGATTCATCTCGATCGTGATCTCGGTGCCCTCGTTCAGAGTAAATCTCGAATTTATCGCGTTTAAGATGCGTTCGAGCTGTTTGGGTGTGAGCAATGAAGGCGTGCCGCCGCCGAAATAAAGCGTGTCGATGGGCGGCTTCAGGTCAGACCCGTAGCGAAACGGCGGAACACCGGGAAGCAGCGAAGCGGTCTCGATCTCACGGCACAACGCCGATACATACCGATCAACCGCCGCCGAATCGCGATAAACGTCGGTCGCGAAATCGCAATACGAGCATCGCGATTTGCAGAAAGGGATGTGCAGATAAACGCCTGGCTTGGGCATAATTGAGCGACCGCATCATTGGGCGGCTACCCTTTATCTTAGGTCACTTCTGCATCAATCAGTAATGACATTGATGGTACGAGCCTATTGAGCAGGCTTTGTTTCGTAAAATAGCTCTGCTCCAGGTCCAAGTGGCAAGCCGAGATAAAACCACACGATCAGGAACAATGTCCAACCGACAAAGAACGCGATCGAGTAAGGCATCATCATTGCCATTATCGTGCCGATGCCGGCTTTCGGGTCGTACTTTTGAGCAAAGGCGACTATCAACGGGAAATACGACATAAGCGGCGTGATGATGTTGCAAACACTATCCCCAATACGGTACGCGGCCTGTGTCAATTCCGGCGAGTACCCGAGCAACATCATCATCGGAACGAAAACCGGGGCCATTACGGCCCACTTCGCCGAGGCTGACCCTATGAAAAGGTCAAGCAGGATCGAAAGCACCACAAATGCAATGATCAGCGTGACGCCGCTTAGCTGCAGACTCTTAAGCAGTTCGGCCCCTTCAACGGCGAGTATTATTCCAAGGTTGGTCCAATTGAAGAATGCCACGAATTGTGCCGCAAAAAATGCAAGCACGAGGTAAACGGACATCGTCTTCATGGAATTTTCCATGGCGCTGATTACATCATCAGCTTTTTTGAAGGTGCGAGCGCCGATACCGTATGCCAGGCCGAGAAGCACTCCGCCCGCGAATATAAATGCGATTATTCCGGACAAAAATGGTGACTTGAGCAAACTACCTGTTTTCGGGTCGCGAAGAAAGCCGTCAGCCGGAACTGTTCCCCATAGAATGAACGCAACGAACAGCAAAGCGACAATGAATGCAAACCACATTCCGCGCTTCTCTGTCGGCGACAGCTTCTCGAGGGCCTCCTGTTTCGCCTCGCCCTTATATTCACCGAGGCGGGGAGACACTACGGCCTCAGTGATCCAGGTGCCCAGAATGGTCACTAACACTGCCGACGACGCCATGAAGTAGTAATTCGCGGCCGGCGTGACAATATAGGCCGGGTCGATGATCCGAGCTGCTTCCTGAGTAAGCCCAGCAAGGAGCGCATCAGTTGGCCCGATCAGCAGATTCGCGCTGAATCCGCCCGAAACGCCTGCAAACGCTGCCGCCAAACCGACCAACGGGTGGCGGCCGACAGCCAAAAATAACATTGCCGCCAACGGGATCAACAGCACATAGCCAACGTCGCTAGCCATGTGCGAAAGAACTCCGGCGAAGACAATGACGACCGTCAGGAGTTTTTTCGGAGCCGATAGCACGAGCAATCTCATCAGTGCCGATATCAATCCGCTCGCCTCGGCAACCGAGATGCCGAGGATCGCTACCAGAACGACACCGAGCGGTGCAAACCCCGTGAAATTAGTGACCAGTCCGCCCAGTATTTTGTGAAGCCCCTCGACAGATAGCAGGTTTACCGCACGGATCGTCTCGCCTGTTCCCGGATGTGTTACAGATAGACCAGCCCATGAAATGACAGCTGAAAGCAGCAACACCAGGACAGCCAAAGCAATGAACAATATTGCCGGATTTGGAATAGAGTTTCCGATTCGCTCGATTCGGTTTAGCTGTCGATAAAAAATGCCTGGATTTTGAGTGTTTGCTGGGTCTTCAACCGTTTTCATTAAAGTAGATCCTCCGAGTTTTTGACTAAACTGACGTAACGAAATCCATAAATCACATCGACTACTATAGTCCAACTATGATCAGCTTTCCTTGTGTAAAATGGAATTGAATTGCTATAGAGTTAAATTCTTTACATAAAGTAATGATTATAAAAAAGCAAGTCAAACGTCTGCAGAAAAATGCTGTGACCGGTTATCTTGATTTGAATTCGGGGAAGATTGCCAGGCGTGCGCTTTTCCGATGACTTCGAGCGGACAGGTGAGTTAACGGGCCTCGACTCGGTAAGGATTCTCAGCGGCAAAAATGAGTACGATACGCGATGGAGCGCCGCCGCCAACTAGATCGTGTCGACTGATTTCAAATCTCAAATTTTGGATTTCAGATTTCAGAACCTAACCCCTCGACACCCGAGGCTAATTTTCTAATTTTTTCTGCAATGAAGTTCTCCACTGATCTTCGAGTTCGGCAACGGTAGCGGAAGAGGTATCCTCACCAATCTTGATCACGAGTGAATTGCCGCCAACCTTGCCAATAACCGCGACCGGACAAAGGCCGAGCAGTTCGGTTACCTCGTCGAGTTTGTCGGGCGAAAAACTAATTACGATCCGCGATGGCGATTCGCCGAAAAGTAGCGATTCATTGCTGAATTCCTCAGGCAAAAGTTCGATATCCGCTCCGATCGCTTTGCGGCCGAGAGAGGAGAAACAACTTTCCGCGATCGCGACAGCGAGACCGCCGTCGGAGCAGTCGTGAGCGGAATTTAGCAACATCGCATCTGCTAATTTGAGCAACGTTTCCTGGACGAGCAGTTCACGTTCCAGATCGAGATGCGGAACGACGCCGTTTGCGATGAGTTCGTCGGTCGTGTGGCCGAGGATCGTTTGAGAATATTCACTTGCCGTCAGATCGTCTTTTGTCACGCCGAGCAGAGCGATTATGTCGCCTTCGTTTTTGAATCCGTGCGTGATTATCTTTCTCGTGTCCTTGATCAGCCCGACCATTCCGATCGTGGGCGTGGGCAGAATACCGCGGCCGTCAGTTTCGTTATAAAACGACACGTTGCCGGAGACGATCGGCGTTTCAAACGCATTGCACGCCTCGGAAATTCCGTCGATCACCTCCGAAAAACTCCACATCACCTCAGGACGTTCCGGCGAGGCAAAATTGAGACAATTTGTGACGGCGATCGGCTTTGCACCGACGCAGACGACGTTTCGAGCGGATTCAGCGATGACGAGTTTCGCACCTTCGCGAGGATCGATCGCCGTGAACTTGCCGTTACCGTCCAGACACATCGCGATCGCCCGCCGGGTTTCCTTAATTCTGACCACGGCGGCATCGGCACCCGGCGTAACTGCCGTATTCGTACGCACCATCGAGTCATACTGCTCGTAAACCCATCGTTTCGAACAAATATTGGTCGACGCGAGAAGCTCCCTAAGAGCTTGTCCAACGTTCGCCGTTCGAGCTTTGTCGTTTAACTTCAAACTACCAACTTCCGACTTCCTACTCGGAGCAGTCATC
>JBBRUA010000283.1:0-4322 GCA_038248245.1 Pyrinomonadales bacterium
AATCTTTTAGCCCGTGGGTAAAATTTTCACATAACCTAAGTACAACTCACTTCTTGGGAATCACGTATCAGGGGCGAGTTGCCAATTCAAGTGACATAGGTGTGGGGGGATTTAACCTTTCGGAACGAGCTTTCTCATCAAAAATCCAAAGTCATCAGATCCGGATTTCGGAAACAGGCAATATTGGGAAACGGTTCCTCAATGAGTTTCGGCTTCAGATCACGAAAGAGTCGTCAAGCATTGAACCTGTCAGCAACAGAGCCGCAATAGTTGTGTTGGACGCGTTCAGCGACGGAGGAGCCGGAAACAAAATCAAGAACTCTAGGCAAGGCTTTTGGCTATCGGATAATCTACTGTTTGGATTTAAGAAGATTCACGCCATAAAGATCGGTGGGGTGTTGGAATATGAAAGACGAGATTCAGAATCTTCATTAAATCAAAATGGCACCTTTACTTTTTCTAGCCTTGATGATTTCACGATTGGTAGACCGTCAATCTTTACTCAAAGGCCAGGCACGAGAAACATTAGGCTTTCTCAAATTCAGATTGGAGCGTTTATTCAGGACGATATACGTGTCCACAAGAGCTTCTTAATTAGTCTGGGTTTGCGTTATGAGTGGCAAAATAATTTAAGTGATAACAATAATTTCTCGCCTCGACTCGGCTTCGCGTGGTCGCCTCGAAAATTCGGAAAAACCACGATTCGAGGCGGTGTTGGAATCTACTATAATTGGTTTGAGACAAACAGTTCGTCGCGAATCTTGAGCGAGGACAGAATGCGGCCGAGTGAGATCGTGATCTTCGATCCGAGCTATCCGAATCCCTTTCTCGGGGCGACAGGCCGAACTCTTCCGCAAAGTTATTGGCAACAAGCTTCCGATCTGAAAAATCCGTATGTATTCCTCGCGTCGATTGGATTACAGGAGCGTTTGACAAACAATTTGCACCTCAGAGCTATATTCAAGTATGAAAAAGGTGTCAATCAGTTCCGCAGTCGTGACCTTAACGCTCCGCGTAACGGTACGAGGCCTGACCCATGCTTTGGACGAATAGTTCAAGTAGAGTCATCTGCGTTTTTTGCAAGGCATTCAATAAATATTGGCTTAAATGGCAAATTGAGTAGGAACCTATCGTTTGGTTCGGAATATACCTTGTCGAAAAAGGTCTCAGACAGCGATGGGATTTTCGGTTTGCCGAGTGACAATTATAATTTGCAGTTTGATCGCTCAAGGGCGGGAGATGACCGAACGCATCGGATTTACACATCGGTATTTTATAGGCTTCCCAAGAATGTCAACCTTTCAGCCATAATAACCGCCAACTCTCCATTGCCCTATACGATTACAACGGGAAGGGACGAAAACGGAGACACAGTTTTCAATGACCGGCCTGTCGGGATCGGTAGAAACAGTGTGCAAGGCGATTGGCAAAAACAAGTTGATATGTCGCTTAGCTGGACCTTTGGGCTGGTAAAACGAGATCCGGGAGATAGACGGGTGCCTGGAACGATTGTCGTCACGTCGGCTGAGGCTTCAAGCGGTGATATTGGGATTGATCTCAATCATAAATACTCATTCAAAATGTACGTAACAGCGAATAATGTCTTTAATCAGACCAATTTTACGAATTTTGTTGGAGTTCGGACGTCGCCGCTTTTCCTTCAGCCAATTAGAGCCTCAAATCCAAGAAGAATCGACTTGGGGCTTAAATTTACATTCTAAGGATCAGACCTTAGCAGGTAGAGTATCCCGCAAATCCTTTGCCCCGACCTCGCTCGGTGGGTGCTATCTCCCGAAGCGACAAGCGACGATCGTCCGTCAGCTTCGAGAGCGATGTTCGAGTTCTTTGGCATAGAATTTGGAATCGAATGGGATTCCTTCCATGGACCGAAAAAAATATTTGTTCAGAAGTAACTTCTCCGGCTAACACGGGTTTTTATTGATGTAGGTTGAATATCGGAACTAGAATCGGCTTCCTTGGCCTCTTGGAAGAGTCGCAGGGATCGCCGAAGCGTCTGTCTGATTCCGCATGGGTAAGAACCAGTCGAAGTTTTACGGGGAGGATCTGGCTAATGAACAATCAAGTTGCTAACGCGAACACCGACACTGCGTCGTCGATCTTTGAGGATAAAATAGCCCTCTACGCGCGGGTTCCGCACTACATTCTCATCACGGGTGAGAGAGGGACTGGTAAGACGACGATCGCCCGACAGATCCATGATCATAGTCTACGGTCGGAACGGGAATTCGTAGGAGTAAATTGCGCAAGTTTTTCTTCGGAACTTCTTGAATCAGAACTCTTCGGGTATGAAAAAGGGGCATTCACTGGAGCGATCGCCCCGAAGGCCGGACTTTTTGAGGCGGCCCACGGCGGAACTCTTTTTCTAGACGAGATTGGCGAGCTATCACTGAGTCTTCAAGCCAAGTTTCTAAAGGCAGTAGAAGAAAGACGCATTCGCCGGGTCGGCGGGACGCGGGATCGAGAAATAGATGTGCGGATCATAGCCGCGACTTCCAGAGATCTTCAATCGATGGTTAACAGTGGCTCATTCAGAGCCGACCTTTTCGATCGTTTAAACATCCTTCAGCTTGAAACATTACCTCTTCGTTTTCAAAAGGAGAGGATCTTAGAGACATTTTGGGATCAGCTGGAAAAAGAGCGAGCCACCATGGGTATAAAATTGCCTTTCAAGGTCGAGAAGGACGCACTTGCCGCGATTCAGGAACTGGAATGGAAGGGTAACTACCGCGAACTTCGCAACTTTGCCACCCGCCTTGCTGTGGAATCGATCGATGAGGTGGAGATCACTCACCAATGTGTAAATCGTCTTGTGCGTGATCGAGACAGATGTCCACACGTCGAGATGCCAATTGCGGATGAAAACGAAAGCTTTTTGACGGTTACTCTTGACCCGGAAACCGATGATTTGGACAGCGTCTATGTGAAGGCCGCCGCTACTTTTATTGAACACGCCTTAAAACGATCAAACGGGAATCTGAGACGTGCCGCTAGGTCAATCAACACTACTCATTCGACGATTTCTCGTATTCTAAGAAAAAACCAGGAGCGGTTCGTTGATACTTCGGATAAGGTCGTTGCGTCATTTGGAGCTGCAGCCTGATTCTTAGCCATTTCCGTGTAGGAGGGTTCGTGGTAACGCGAACCCTTTTTCATTGTTTTGGCTCGTTAGAAGTTGGAATAAATAGGCGGAAGATAGATCTGTGGAGATAGAGGTATGGAAATTCTGAATAGCGGTTCGTTTGTTCCTCTTGATAATCGCGAGAAGATCGAACAACTGATCTTTACCGCCCGTACGCTTGCGGCTGAAGTGGGCCGGAATGAAGGATTCCAGAGTAGTGGACAAACGAATCAGCAAATAGGACTTGAACTCTGGAACGGTGCCGAGTATATGACGCGGTCTCACGAAGAGGTTACGATCCGAAACATATTTCTGAGTAAGTTCCTGGAGAGGTTGCGGGAAGTTGAACGTGAGCCTGCTCAGTGTCCGCCCGTAGCGGCTAGTCCAGCGATGTCGTCACAGGAAAGCAACAGTCCGTGCGAGACGGCAATAAATTCAGTGACTCAAATCGAACCTGTATCGGGTAAACCGGAGGCCCCGCAAGATGAGTTTCTCGGTATGGTTGATTCCGAAACATCAGGCGACGAGCGTCCGTCTTACGCGAACGAATGTATCCCTGAATTTGAAGACGAGATCGCCGGAATGATTGCAGATGACCGGGAGGCAGACGTTTCTTCGGTTATCGCATCTGAGATTGCAATTCAGCCTTCGGAGGAAAGCTCACCAGATCCTGAAGAAGGAGACTCTCTTAGTGGGAACCAACAGATTAAGTCTGTCGTCCTTGCCGAACAGGAACCGTATAACTTCGATTCTTGTACGGTAACCGCAGTCCTCCAGTTGCTGCCGGAGGTTAATGGAGTACGCGATTGCATCCTCAGCGTCCGTTCGCACGACTTCGCTCCGCAGATAGTCTTTTCGAATATAGTCGGTGAAAATAGTCGGTTGGATCTTTCTGCCCGGTTAACAGATGCTCTTGATCAATACCGAGCCGCACTTCCGGGATTTGCGGCTGAAAAACTAAGGAAGGAAAAGCCGTCGACCAAGAAGCGTGCTTCGAAGGTAGCCGACCCGGCCGCAAAAGCTAGTGAGACGGCAATGATGGAGAACACCGACACCAATCCAATCCCAAACGCCGTTGTTCAAGAACAAGCAAAAGAACAGCAGAACCTATTCGCGTCTTAGATACTCATGGAAAACGAAACAAATACTCCCCCTGCCGAAAACGAGGCGGGGCCAACAAACA
>JBBRUA010000284.1:0-4301 GCA_038248245.1 Pyrinomonadales bacterium
GTATTGGTCACCGTTCTCAAAACGAGCTCGCACATCAGGCCCGTCCCGAGCAGTAGGACGCCCATGACAAGGAAATCTCTGCCGTCCCAATTCACTTCGTTTGTAAATCGCATCGCTATTAACGGAACGGACAAGAGAGCCGCTACCGCGAGCACAATCCCGGTAAGCCGTTTGTTTTGCATGATGATATTTGATTGATTATTCATAATTTTTCCTTAGGTTCTTTCTTCTAACCGCCGTATCTTTTCGCGATGATCGCTCCGAAAATGATGTGGAGAGCGCCGAAGCTTGCGCCCATCATCAGGTTTCCGTACTTTAAAGGCAGTGCAAATGCGATCGCACCGAGCAAGATAAAGCACCAGCCCATGACGGGCACGACCTTGACCGAAAATGCTCCGCCGCAGACGACCGCCGCCCCGTAGCAGAGGATGCATACCGGAGCCATTTCGTAATAGTGTCCGTATCGCCACAGTCCAAGAACGATAACCGCTCCGACGATCAGCGGCGGTGCAAAGCTCAAGGCGAACTTCTTAGCCGGTGCCGAAACGAGCGATTGCCCGTCGATCTTCGATTTTTGCCACATCGCCAACAGTCCGATCGCCACGGCAAGGAATGCCTCGACAAGCCAAGTAGCGAGCGAATCGACAAGATTTACCTGCGAATTCGCGATGTAGGCCGCAACGAGTGCCGTTACGCCCATCAAAATGCCGCCGTAACCCGGAACGGCCGTGAAGTGTGCCGAACGCTCCATCGTCTCGCGGATGAACGCAAGATTATCGATCGCCCGGTCCCCGATATTTACGGGCTGGTCCCGAACATCTTCACTTTTTCTCACCGCACTAAGTTTCGCCATACTGAGAATAATTTACATCAAGTATTTATGGCTGTCAAGTACTTTGTATTATAAAGTATATATATTTTGTTACTTTCTGACCGCCGCCGTCGTCTAAAAGCAACAAGGTCAACGATATGTCTAAAATTATCTCAGTAATTCTTGTCTCGATAATGCTTACCGGATTCAGTTTTGCGCAGGAAAAGCCTGACGACGTTTTGAAGGTCGATACGCGGTTGGTGAGTGTCGGGAATTGCCAAGTAACCGCTATTTTTTATATTTCTGCGGAGCGTTTACCTTCTCGCCTAAATTCTCTTCAGGAACGGCATTTGGGTTGGAGGTTGGGAACGTTAAACGCTTTCGTTGCATTAAAAAGTTCTTGCCATTCCATTTATAGAATGAACGCGTGAAGAAGGTGGGGCAGCACAGTTGCTCTTCGTCGCCTGTGATTTTGCCGGTTTCGGTCTGCCCGAGAATGAAACGGTCTTGGCCGTACAGTTCGACAACGAGTTCGCCGTTCTCAGACCGGAGGTCTTTGAGGCCGCCGTCGGCCCGGTCGCCGGTGCGGAACGGCCAGATAAGTTCCGGCTTACCGTCTTTCCACGTGAAAACATAGACGATCTGGGGAAACGCCCCGCCGCCCGTCTCGATCTTTAACACGACCAAAGCCTCATCCTCACCATCACCAGTAACGTCAAGGTACTTCGCCGTCACATACGTCATGCCGATCCGGCGCTGTGCCTTGGCGTCGGCTTTGGACTCGGGATCCATATCGTCGGTGACATCACGTTCGATCGGGGCGATTTTGCCATTCATCAGCGTAATGTCGATGCTGCCGTCAGGATTTTGCCAGCCGCGGGGGAGTTCGTAGGTATAATTCTTGAAATCAAACGTGCCGAGCGGCGAACTCGTCGTTTTGTTTCGGTTATCGAGCAATTCCGATTGCGGATTTGGGATCGACGGTGTAGATGAAGGCGAAGGCGACGCGTTCGGTGTAGCGACAGACGGCAATTGCTCCTGGGGTTCTACGGCTGTATTACTCCCGAGTCGCGAGCCACATCCGAAAAACAACACCAGCGAGAATAAAAATATAAATACTAAGACAAAAGCCCTCGAAAAAAATAACATCGATATAAATTCGAACGATGAAAATTACTTCCGACGAATCTTAGGAGTTATCCTGCAAAAGATTCTTTACGAATTCATCGAAAGCCTTGACGCCCTTTCCGTTTTCATCGAGCCAATATTTCTTTGCGTCGCTTTCTTTGGTTTTAGGCGACCGCATTGCGAAGTACCCGTAAACGAAAGTTAAGCCGTTGCTCTCTCGTTGAAAGGAGACGAATTGAAGCAGCGAATCGGAGCTCTTTCCGGAATATAGAACGCCGCTATTTGCCTTGTCGCCTTCGTGCACGTCTACGCTTTTTGATGTCCAAACCGTATCTTCGGATTTCAGTTTATTAAAAAATCCCGGAACCTTGATCAGCAAACGCTTGTAAAGATCCTCGATAGATTCGCCCTTATTGGGATACGACACCACGACTGCGGCTGCGGCGTCCGGATTCAGCATCAGCAACCCATTAAAATCGGCCAGCGGTGCCTTCATGAACTTTCCCGGAGTTTTTAGGATCGCACCTTTACTGCTAACGGGCTTTGTCTGAGCCTGAATAGACATTCCAAAAAGAGCTAGCGCGGAAATAAAAAACAACAATTTAAGGTTAATTTTTTGCATAATTATGCTCACTCGACGATGGGCGTCACCTTCCCTTTAATTTATATCAATTTTATCAAGCTCTCGTCAGGCTTCTATATTTGATGCGGTGCGGCTGGTCTGCGTCATGTCCCAATCTTCGCTTGCGATCGGCTTCGTACTCGCTGTAGTTACCGTCGAAATACTCGACATGCGAGTCGCCCTCGAAGGCGAGAATGTGCGTCGCGATGCGGTCTAAAAACCAGCGGTCGTGAGATATTATGACGGCGCAGCCGCCAAAGTTTTCGAGCGATTCCTCGAGGGCACGCATTGTATTAACGTCGATGTCGTTCGTCGGTTCATCGAGCAAAATGACATTCGCGCCGGATTTCAGCATCTTTGCGAGGTGAACACGATTGCGTTCGCCGCCCGAAAGCTGGCCGACGAATTTTTGCTGATCGGCTCCCGAGAAATTAAACTTTGAAACGTAAGTTCGGGCGTTCATCTCGCGTTTGCCGAGCATGACGAAATCGAGGCCGTCGGCTATCTCTTCGAAAACTGTTTTTTCGTCATTCAGACTGTCACGCGACTGGTCGACGTAGCCCAGTTTAACGGTCTCTCCAACCCTGAACGAACCCGAGTCAGGCTTGTCCTGTTCGGTGATAAGTCGGAAAAGCGTTGTTTTGCCCGCTCCGTTGGGGCCGATGACACCGACGATGCCGCCTTTTGGCAGCGAAAATTCGAGATTTTCGAAGAGAACGGTATTATCGTAGCCTTTCGAGACGCCGTGTGCCTCGATGACTATATCGCCGAGACGAGGGCCGGGCGGAATGTAGATCTCAAGCGTGTCGGCGCGCTCTTCGGATTTGGTGGCCACGAGTTCTTCATAGTCTCTGATTCGGGCCTTCCCTTTGGCGTGACGGCCTTTAGTTCCCATTCGGATCCACTCGAGTTCGCGGTCGAGGGTCTTCTGCAGCTTGTCTTCGCTGCGAGCTTCCTGAGCAAGACGAGCGCTTTTTTGTTCAAGCCACGACGTATAGTTGCCCTCGTACGGAATGCCGCGGCCGTGGTCGAGTTCGAGTATCCAGCCGGCGATGTTATCGAGGAAATAGCGATCGTGGGTAACCGCGATGATCGTGCCTTCGTAACGCTGGAGGTGGTGTTCGAGCCACGCGACTGATTCGGCGTCAAGGTGGTTAGTCGGCTCATCGAGGAGCAGAATGTCAGGTTTTTGCAGCAACAATCGGCACAGAGCGACGCGACGCTTTTCACCACCGGATAGACCCTTCACGATCGTATCCGCCGGCGGGCAGCGGAGTGCCTCCATCGCCATCTCAAGCCGGGCGTCGAGATCCCACGCGTCGGCGTGATCGAGTTTTTCCTGCACGACTCCCTGACGTTCGATCAGGTCGTTCATCGCGTCGTCGTCCATCGGCTCAGCAAACTTCGCGTTGATCTCTTCGAATTCTTTCAAAAGATCGACGGTTGATTGCACGGCTTCCTCGACGATCTGAATAACGGTCTTACTCTCATCGAGCTTTGGCTCCTGCTCCAAAAACCCGATCGAGTAGCCTTTCGAAAAAACAACCTCGCCGTTGTATTCGGTGTCAGTACCGGCAATTATCCGCAGCAATGACGATTTACCGGCACCGTTCAGACCGAGTACGCCGATCTTCGCACCGTAAAAAAATGACATATAGATGTCCTTCAGGACAGCTTTTTTGTCGTATAACTTTGATAGGTTGACCATCGAAAAGATGATCTTATTTGGTTCTGCCATAA
>JBBRUA010000285.1:0-4299 GCA_038248245.1 Pyrinomonadales bacterium
CAGTCCGTGATTAAGATGGGCGGCGATAATTCTGTGTTCTATTTTCTTTCGTTTGAACAGGTCGGTCATCGCGAGCAGCAAACTAACCGAATCCGCCCCGCCCGAGACCGCTACGACCACCGAACTGCCCGAAAACGGAAGTTCAAGCCGCCGCCATTCGGTTATCAGATTTCGAACGAAACCGTGCATAAGAAATTATAGCCGCGAAAAGGAGCAGAGGACGCACAAGGAGAAAAGAAAAATGGGTAGAACTTGCCTGTCTCATTAATAGAGATTCATAATCTTTTCACCTATTCACGTTTTCGCCTTTTTCCCTTTCCCCCTTTTCGCGGCTAACCTTCCTGAAAAGCCGCCCGTTTTTGGACGAGGATCGTGATGCGCGATGTGCAGATGAGTTTGTTGCGGTCGTCGGTTATCTCGATGCTCCAGACGTTTAGCGTTCTGCCGGGGTAGATCGGTTTGGCCTCGACCGTGATGATGCCTTTCGAGACGGCCCGCAGGTGATTGGCGTTGATCTCGATACCGACGGGCGTTACCTTTGTCAGATCGGCACTGGCGACAACGCCGATCGACGCCGCAGTCTCAGCCAGATACAGCGATACACCGCCGTTCATTATACCGACATATTGATGCACTTTCGGTGTGACTTCCATCGTCAGAACAACCCGATCCGCCGTCGCTACCTCGACCTTGACGCCGAGAAATTGCATCAGCTCGTTCTGAGCGGTTCTTTCGATAAGTGATGTTTTGTCCATTTTTAGCTTTCTAGAGATTTTTTCGCGGCTTCTAGGGCCTCCGTTGAGCGCTCCGGCGACGTTCCGCCAACCGTGGATTTAGCGGCAAGCACCGCCTCTAGGCTTAAAGCATCCGCAACATCATCAGTGATCATCGGCGAAAAATCTTGCAGTTCCGCGATCGTCAGTTCGTGAAGTTCCTTGCCCTTTGTGATCGACGAAAGCACAGCTTGCCCGACAGTTTCATGAGCCGTGCGGAACGGAACGCCTTTCTTGACCAGATAGTCGGCGAGTTCGGTGGCATTCAAGTAGCCTTTCATCGCCGCGTCTCGAGTTACCGCTTCATTTACGGTCAGATTATCGAGCACGATCGCCGCCGCTCGCAAGGAGATACTGACCGTATCGACGCAATCGAAAACCGCCTCTTTGTCCTCCTGCATATCCTTATTATATGCCAGCGGCAAACCTTTGAGCGTCGCGAGCAGCGCCATCTGATGGCCGAAAACGCGTCCCGATTTTCCGCGTAAAAGTTCTAACGCATCCGGATTTTTCTTCTGCGGCATCAGGCTCGAACCCGACGAGACCGAATCGCTGAGGCTCACAAAACCAAATTCCGTCGAGCAGTAGATGATCAGATCTTCCGCCAAACGCGAAACGTGAACCATAACCAGCGAACAGACGCCCGCGAACTCGACCGTAAAATCACGATCCGAAACGCCATCCAAACTATTCGCTGAAATGCCATCGAAACCGAGCTCACGTGCGACGTTTTCGCGTTTCACAGGAAAGCCTGTTCCTGCGAGGGCTCCCGAACCGAGCGGCATAATATTGACGCGTTTTCGCGCATCGCTCAGCCGATCGCGGTCTCGCTTCAGCATTTCGAAATAAGCCAGGCACCAGTGTGCCCACATCACGGGCTGTGCCCGTTGCAGATGCGTGTATCCCGGCAAAACGGCGTCGCGATGCCGCTCAGCCACCCCGATCAGCGAAGTCTGGACACCGCGAATGAAAACATCCATCGCATCGATCTCATCCCGCAGCCACAATCGAAAAGCGGTCGCTACCTGATCGTTCCGGCTGCGTCCGGTGTGCAGTCTTCGTACCGCATCGCCGATCGTCGCGATCAGTTTGCCCTCGATAAATGAATGCACGTCTTCCGCATCAGAACCGTCGAAATACGCCGCATCCGCTGATGCATCCGCGAGCATTTTCGCTAAACCTTCAGTTATCGCCGTTGCTTCGCCAGGCGACAAAACGCCCGCCTCTGCGATCCCGTTTGCATGAGCAATACTCGCCCTCACGTCCGCCGCAAAAAGTCGCCGGTCAAATCGAAACGAATCGTTAAACTCGGCGAATGTCTCATCCGGCTTTTCCGTAAACCGTCCACCCCAAAGTTGCCCTGATTTGGTCATTTATATCTCCGTACGAGTATAATTGTAGTTTATTTCTGTACACCTAGAAAAACGATAGAGCTCGCTAAAGATTAAGAACAGCTATCGGCTAATAGCTGTTCTCAAAAAAATAAACATGACCAAGAAGATCAACAAAGTCGTCCTCGCCTACTCCGGCGGACTCGATACGTCCGCGATGCTGTTATGGCTGAAGGAAACCTACGGCTGTGAGGTCATCTGCTACTGCGCCGACGTCGGCCAGGGCGACGAGATGAACGGCCTCGAGGAAAAAGCCCTCGCGACCGGCGCTTCAAAACTCTACGTCGAAGATCTCCGAGAAGAATTTGTCAAAGATTTCGTCTGGATGGCCGTCAAGGCAAATGCTTTGTACGAAGGCGTTTACCTTCTCGGGACAAGCCTAGCGAGGCCGGTGATCGCCAAACGTCAGATCGAAATCGCCCAAAAAGAAGGCGCCGATGCCGTCGCCCACGGCGCGACCGGCAAGGGCAACGATCAGGTGCGCTTCGAGTTGACCTATTACGCTCTCCAGCCGGACATCAAGGTCGTCGCTCCGTGGCGGACGTGGGAATTTAAGGGCCGTGCCGACCTGATCGCCTATTGTGCAAAACACGGCATTCCGGTGACCGCGACGGCCGCTAAACCGTATTCGATGGACCGCAATTTGATGCACGTCTCCTACGAAGGCGGCATTCTCGAAGACCCTTGGGCCGCTCCGCCCGATGATATCTTTCTGCTTTCAAAGTCACCCGAGAACGCCTCGAACACCGCCGAAGAGATCACGATCTCGTTCGAAAAAGGCGAACCTATCGCGATCAACGGCGAAAAATACGGTGCCGTCGATCTGCTGACCAAACTGAATTTCATCGGCGGCGAACACGGCATCGGCCGCGTCGATCTGGTCGAGAATCGCTTCGTCGGTATGAAATCACGCGGCGTCTATGAAACGCCCGGCGTCACCATCCTCCAAACCGCCCACCGTGCTCTCGAATCGATCACGATGGACCGCGAGGTCACACGCCTTCGCGACTCACTCGGCGTTAAATTCGCCGAATCCGTCTATTACGGCTTCTGGTTCGCCCCCGAATTCGAGATCCTCAAATCGATGGTCAACCAAACCCAGGAAACCGTCAACGGCGACGTCCGCCTAAAACTCTACAAAGGAAACGTCACCGTCAACGGCCGCAAATCCCCAAATTCCCTCTATCGCGAGCGCGTTGTGACATTCGAAGATGATGCAGGAGCCTACGACCAACACGACGCCGAAGGATTTATCAAACTGCAAGCATTGAGATTGAGATTACGAAAAATGGAATAAAAGTCATATGTATGCGAAACTCAGACAAAATTTATGAAAACTAAACTCATTTTATTGATAACTTTCGCACTTATTCTGTGTTCATCAGCAATGGCTCAGAAAAAGGCTGCTCCTCTTTCGCCCGACATGGTCGTGAAGAACCTTTACGCCGCACACAAGGGTAAGAAGAGCCCTTTCTTTCAGAACAAGAACCGTGCACTTGTCGACAAATACTTTACCGGAGCCCTGGCTGAGGCGATCTGGAAAGAAGCTGTCGATTCGAAGCCGGGCGAGGTCGGCAACCTCGATTTCGATCCGCTTTTCTACGCACAGGATATAAAGATCACAAAATTTCTCGTAGCCAGGGCCGATGCGAGCGATATGGTGAAGGTGACATTCCTTAACATGGGCAAACCTGAGGAGATTATCTTTAGCCTCGTCACTGCCGATACTTCGTCAAAGGTTTATAAGATCGATTCGATCGTTTATAGCGACGCCGAGGATCTGGAAGCAATTCTTAGCTACGATCTTCCGACTGACGGAACGCCTGAGCCAGTCGACCCGCTCGACGGCAATTACCTCGTCGGCGGCGTTAAATGCAGCGTTGAAACTACAAAAGGCGGATACTGGGCGCGTGTCAAATGCGACGATCAGGCTAACTTTCATATCGTCGACACCGAAACAATGACCTTTGGCACCTTTAACAAAAAGGAAAAAGGACGACGCGGCCAGTTTATATTGGCCGAAGACCGCACCATTGAGAAGTTTATCGATGCCTCAGGCAAAGAGATAAAGGTGAGCCGGATCAAGTAGCTCAGCTATTGAGTATGGACACCAAAAAGGGACGTCAAAAATGGCG
>JBBRUA010000286.1:0-4282 GCA_038248245.1 Pyrinomonadales bacterium
CTTCGTCGGAATCCAGCTTTTCCGCCGCTACCGCGAGCAGGTCGTTGATCGATCTCGTCAGCGGATCCGTAAGGATATTCACGATATCGATCGTCTCGATCAGCCGCCGCAAACGGGCGTTCAGGTCACTTGCATTTTGTTCCGCCATACGCTGATTTTGAATCAATTACTGACGTTTATCAAACTGCTGGAACGGGGCCGCCATTAGACATATATTACGGGCAAATGTAGTAACCATCGGTGGAATTTGGGTGCCGCTAAATTCCGCCGATACTTTTTCCCGGTAGTAACGCGGTGTAGTATCTCGCTGCGTGTGAATTATCGGAATCACGTCCTTTTATCGCGCTTATGAACAAACTCCGAACTGTCTTTTGTGTTTCCGTTTTGTTCTCTATGCTCGCCAATGTGGTCGTCGCCCAGACTCGCTCACCCTTCGACAAAGGTTCGGACCCATTCAGCTTAAAAAGCGGAAGTTCCTTTACAGCTTCGGGCGGCTCGAACGTACCGAACTCACGGTCCTCGACGATCTCCGCCGAGATCGTCGAGGCCGAAGAGATCATCCGCCGCAATCACGTCGACGGTCGCAAGATCGAATTAAAAGACTTGACCCGATCGACGATAAACGGAGCTCTCCGGACACTCGACCCGCATTCCAACTACTTCGATCCGACCGAATGGAAAGAAATGCTCGACGACGAACGAAGCGGTTACACCGGAATCGGAGCTTCGATCGCGAACTTCGAATGTGACGGCCGATCGGCAACCTACATTCTTGCAACATTCCCCGGTTCTGCAGCATTGAAGGCAAAGTTAAAGTTCGGCGACAAGATCGTCGCGGTGAACGGGATCAATGTGCTAGAGAAAGCGTCGGACTTCGTCCGCGGCAAACTGCGCGGCCCTGACGGCACTTCTCTAAAAATTACCGTCGAACGTGCCGCCACTAATCGCTTGGAAACGATCGAACTCCGTCGCGGACGCGTCCCGCAGCCCTCGATCCCTGACTCGTACATCCTGCGTCCCGGAATCGGCTACATCAGCCTGACCGAAGGTTTCAATTTCACCACCAACGACGAATTCGACGCCGCTCTCAAATCGCTTCACCGTCAGGGAATGAGGTCGCTCATTCTAGACCTTCGCGGAAATGGTGGCGGCATCGTCGATCAGGCGGTAAAGGTCGCGGAGAAATTTCTACCGGCCGGAACTGTAATTGTCACCCAACGTGGTCGTTCGCGGATCGATAATCGAGTCTGGCGTTCTGAAAACGCGAAACCTGAGACGGTTCCGCTCGTGTTGCTCGTGGACGAGAACACCGCGTCCGCATCCGAGATCGTTGCCGGAGCGTTGCAGGATTGTGACCGAGCACTTATCGTCGGCGACAAAACATTCGGCAAAGGGCTTGTCCAAAGCGTTCTCGATCTGCCATCAGGCAGCGGGCTGACGTTGACCTCGGCGAGATACCTGACGCCTTCGGGGCGCTCGATCCAACGCGACTATTCGCAGATCGGACTCTACGATTATTTCCGTCACATTACGCCCGCCGCCGATATCGATAAACCCTATTTCGAGGCACGGACCGTTACCGATCGAAAGGTCACCGGCGGCGATGGCATTCTGCCGGACGAGTTAGTGAAACAACCTGAAATCTCGCTCGACCAAGTAGCACTGCTCGATCCAATATTCTACTTCGTCCGCGAAATGGCGAATGGACGCATTCAAACCTCTTCACCGCAAAGCAGCAACGTCTCGTTCGCATATGGAACGCCCAGCGTTACGGCATCATCCGCTTTGACCGACGCCTTCGCGAGCTACATCAAGATACATCCGGAATTCAAGATCACACGCACCGCTCTCATTAACGAGAAAGAATTCATCACACTCCGTCTCCGCCATGATCTAACGTTGGCAATAACGGGAAGCAACGCCGCCACCAAAACTCTTTTGCAAGAAGACATCCAGGTTGCCAAAGCCATCGCGACACTCCCAAACGCCGCCCAACTTGCTCAACTCGCGGCAAAGGCCCGTAAACAGTAAAAGGCCCCGCTACTACTTAAGCAGCGGAGCCTTTCTATCAACTTCAATAACTAGAAGCTAAATTTACCGGAGAATTGAATGCGGCGATTCGCATTCGCGAGATCAGCGTTTATGCGGCCGAATATGCTCGTCCCAAAAACGTTCCCCGACTGAGTAAAGCCTGCCGGAAGAACCGCACTCGGACCTGCGAAGTTTGGCGTGTTCGTCAGGTTTCGAACATCAACTCTCAGATCAAAATTCATGTGCTCCGTAAAGCGGAACTTTCTGAGCAGTGAGATGTCCGTCTCTGCGTACGCAGGCGTGAGAAAGAAATTCCGACCCGAATTCCCCGCTTCACCCGGATTAGGTTGTGAAAAGCGAGCTCGTGCCGCCGCATCGAACCACCAATTTCGGAGCCCACTTCCCGGATTGTCAAAATCCGCTTGAATCAGACTTCCCATATTTCGGGTACAGCCGCTGCAATTAGCAAACGACCCCGCCGTCTGACTAAGAGTATTCAAGCCCGAAAACACAGTAAACGGTCGCCCCGATGTCACGCGCATCGTACCTGCGATCTGCCATCCGCTAATGATGTACTTGATGACCGGCGTAGTTTCACTGCCAAACGGTTTTCCCTTTCCGAAAGGCAATTCATACACATAGGTTCCCAAAAGCGAGTGGCGACGATCAAAGTCCGACCATGCGTAGTTGGCCTTCCGATTTGAATTGTCGAACGGTGTATTACCTGCCGCCTGACCTGTTCCGGTCGCAACGGTCGTGAAAACCGGATCGAATGACCGTGAATCCTTCGACAGTGCCCACGTGTAACCGACTTGAAAACTTAGACCCTTCTTCATCCGGCGTTTGAACGATATCTCAAGGCCGTTGTAGAAGGAAAAGTCGTTACTGTCCGTTACGAACAGTCCGCCGGTGTATTGCGAAAACGGTTGAAAGAACGATCCGAATCCCCAGACGTCGAGAACACGCTGTCCTGATGCGGCACAAAGACCAAGCGCTACCTCAGCGGCAACGCACGTCTTCTGTGATGCGGCCAGAGCCAGCGTCGCAGCACTTCCCTGAGTGATCGCTGTTCCATTTAGCAATCGGAATCTGGCGGTTCCGTTATTGTTTGTTGAGCTGCCCGTAAACAGTTGATTGATCAGCGGGCTGTTATAGCCTGCATTCGCTCGAATCGCGTTGAAGGCCTGTAGGAACGTTTCTCCTGTTCCAGGCAGAGTCCCATTTAGATTTACCTGATTCACATTGTACGAACCAAATAGATTAGTAGCTTTTTTCCCAACGTAATTGACTTCGATCACATTCCCGCCGAGAACCTCTCGTTGAAAGCCAAAGGTCCAGTTGTGGATCTTTGGAAACTTCAAGTTCGGGTCAATCACATTAAGCGAGTTACCACTGAATGCCGGCGGAGTACTCAGAGTTGCGGGCGAGCTCGATGGAGCTACCGATGGCAGTCCGTTTCTCAATAGGCCGCCGCTTGCTCCATAGGTCGTATTGGAACCCAGTGCCGTATTGCCGGGCGTATTTTGGAATATGGCGGAGCTGAATAAGAATGTGCCGAACCTGTCGGACGCCATTCTGTAATTTGCACGGATAGATGTTTTACCTGTGCCGAACGGATCCCACGCGAAACCGACGGACGGCAAGATGAGACCGTATTCGTTCTTGAAAAGCTTTCCTTCGACCCAACGAATGTTATTTGCGGGTGCCGAGCCAAGCGTTATATTTTTGTCCGGAACGAGTATCGGTCGGCTTCCGGCAGCGGTTGGAGCCAGACGCATTTCCCATCGCACACCGAGATCAACCGTGAAATTAGGCCTCATTTTCCACGTATCCTGCACATAAAAATCTAATTCCGGATGCTTCGCCTCGAACAGCCACCTCGTTCCCGGTGCAGCGAATGACCCTGGATTATTCGGGTCGTTGACGTATGCCTGCGTTATGGTTCCCACGCGGCCGAGCATATCGTTGATCATGCTTTCCAGGCGCGTTCGGTCAGCAGAGTTGATCGCCGTGCCAGTTGGTAGAGCGGTTGGAAAGGCGAAATTATTATTTACGGTACGGCTGAAATTAAATGCAAGTTCAATCGCACCACCGGCAACGCCCGAACGGTCATCCGTACTGCGTCCCAATCGAAAATTCACGCCCGCTTTAATTACGTGCGGAGAGAAGTCGAACGTCATGTTATCGACAAACTGCCACGTTCTAAAACTTCGCGCATTGTACGAGAAGTTAGTATTTATATCTGTCGGAA
>JBBRUA010000287.1:0-4272 GCA_038248245.1 Pyrinomonadales bacterium
AGGAACACTAAAGGCAAAACTTGCGAGTAATAGAAAGGTCAGTATTCTTTTCATGATTTAGTCACTGGCAGATAGATTGTTTTAAATCAAAACGCGTTGTAATTTTTCCATCGCGCCCTCCAGGACGCTGTCCTCGCGGGCGACGCAGATTCGTACAAACGCATCCCAGTCGTCAGTGTCGGCGAAGGCGGAGCCGGGCGTCATGCCCACACCCGCGTCACGCATCAGCATTTCGTTGAAAGCGATGGCGTCGTTATATTGTTCGGGGATCCGAGCCCAGAGGTAGAACGCCGAGCCGGAATTATAGATATCAAAGCCCAGTCCGGTCAGAATCTCGGACGTGAACCGGCGTTTCCCATCGAACTTTTCACGAAGCTGCGGATAATATCCGTCGTCGGCCATCAGAACTTTGGAGAGTGCAGCCTGCAGAGGTGTCGCGGGACACACATAAATGACATTGGCG
This sequence comes from Pyrinomonadales bacterium, assembly GCA_038248245.1. Lineage (GTDB taxonomy): Bacteria > Acidobacteriota > Blastocatellia > Pyrinomonadales > Pyrinomonadaceae > OLB17. The sequence continues at coordinate 464 of JBBRUA010000287.1, forward strand.
GCGTTGTTGATCTTGGCGATCAGTTCGCCATTGCCGTAGGCGTAACCGAGACGCCAGCCGGAGATATTCCACGATTTGGAGAACGAATTGACCGTGATCGTCCGCTCCCACATATCGGGCAAACTCGCGATCGGCGTGTGCGGATTCTCGCCGGTCACATAATGCTCATAAACTTCGTCCGAGACTACAAGCAGGTCGAGTTCCTTCGCGACGTCGGCGATGGCCTCGAGTTCGGTCTGCGTCAACACCTTTCCGCTCGGATTAGCCGGCGTACATACGATGATCATCTTCAGCGGGAATTCGGTGCGGTTCTTCAGCTCCTTACATCGAGCGAGCAACGCGTCTTTTTCAAACGTCAATGCCGCGTCAAGCTCGAACGTCTCCGTCTTCGAACCAAATTCCTCGAGAATACGGCGATGATACGGATAATATGGCTCGAAAACTAACGCCGAGTTACCCCGAAGAAAACTCTGAGCAATGCCGATCAACGCACCGGTACCGCCGGTAGTAACCATGACCTCGAACGGACGAGCATCGGGATCAACGTCGATCCCGTTGTACTTTGATATCTTTGCCGCTACCGCTTTGCGTAGGTCTTCGTTGCCTTCGCTACCGCCGTAATGATTCTGGCTGGCCGCAATTATCCGGGCGGCCTCGACGGCAAGCGTCGGGTCAATCGGTAATTCGGACTGTCCCTGAACAAGGTTCCCGCTCGGCGGCACAAGCCGCGTGATCGCACGGATATCCGGTTTAACTTTCATTCGTTTAGGTTCTGACATACATTAAAAATATCAATTTTTGAACAGGGCTGCATCTGACCGGCGGTCTTTTTATCCGATTAGGTACGTGGGTGTTGCAAGCTTTTCACGAACAGATCCCTAGAACCGAAGACAGTTATAAGCCAAACAGCCTCGTCTCGAAGTGGCCGATATGGTAAATTCACGTCAATGAAGATCGTTTCACTTTTACCGTCCGCAACTGAAATAGTTTGTGCGTTGGGTCTTGAAGAAAGTCTTGTCGGGATCACACACGAGTGTGATTTTCCGCCGGGTATAGCAGATCGCCCGGCTCTGACGGCCAGCCGCATTTCGCATGAGACGATGTCGAGTCTTGAGATCGATCACGCTGTCCGTCGGCAACTCGACGGTCACGGCTCGATCTACGATCTCGACACAACGACTCTCGAAGCCCTCAAACCCGATCTAATTCTGACGCAGGAACTCTGCGACGTCTGTGCAGTCAGCTATAAAACTGTTCTAAAAGCGGCGAAAATGTATGTCGCCGATGCTCAGGTCGTTTCGCTCGAGCCGAACACTATTGACGACATATTCGAAAATATTAGAACGGTTGGCGAACTTGCCGGCGTTTCAGATCGAGCTGACGAGCTCGTTTCGACATTTCAACAGCGTCTCAGTGAGATCCGCAAACGCTCGGTCCAATCGACGAATAAACCCCGAACCTTCATGCTCGAATGGCTCGAACCGCCATTCGCACCCGGCCACTGGGTGCCCGAGCAGGTCGAGATCGCCGGCGGCACGGTTTTACTTGGCGAACCCGGCAAACCGTCGTTGACGACAACTTTTGAAGCGATCCGCGAATCAAATCCCGGGGTTATCGTGATGATTCCCTGCGGATATTACACACACGATATTCTGCGACAGCTAGATTCGACGTTTTTTCCGTCCGACTGGCAAGAGATCGACGCGATCAAAAGCGGCAACGTCTGGGCACTCGACGCGACCAGCTATTTCTCTCGGCCCGGCCCGCGTGTCGTTGACGGCGTCGAGATCCTGGCCAAAATTTTGCACCCGGATATATTTGGCTCTCCGGCCGAAGCCGAGGCCATCCGCGTGCCCGCGAATTTGTTGAATTTTAAGTAAACCGTATGAGACAGTATTTTGCGATCTTTCTAATTCTATTCCTAGGCTCGTTCTCAGCGTTTGGTCAAAAGCCGACGGACGTTTTGGCAACCACCTCAACCCGATCGATCAAATTATCTGACCTTTCACCGGAAACGATAACTGCGGTAAACACCGTTCCGACACGTGTTGCAGCGGCTAGAAAGGGTTTGCTCGAACAATTAGTAAACGAACGAATTTTAGATCTCGAAGCGAGATCGCTCGGCGTTTCTACCGGCAAACTACTTGCCGACGAGAAAGCGAAGATCCCGGCCCCGGCCGAAGCTCAGATCAAGATCGTTTATGACGCAAATCGAACCGCCCTCGGAGATCGAACGCTCCAACAGGCACGCAAACAGATCGTCAATTTCCTCCGTAGCGAACCTGAACAGCAAGCTCTCGGCCGATTATTCGCCCGGCTAAAAACTAAATACAAGGTTGTCGAAGGTAAAAGTGTTAATGCGAGCGGCCTCGCTCCGACGGATGTCGTCGTCACGATCAACTTAAAGCCGTTGACTGCTAAAGACTTCGAAGATTTCGCCCGCGTCGAGCTATTTGAACTAGATGCTTCGCTCGGTGATCGAATCGCGGCCGACCTTGATAACGCAATTTATCATGCACTCATCGCCGACGAAGCACGCGCGGCAGGGACCGACGCGGGTGCAATTATCGCGAGCGAAGTCACCAACAAAATGAAGGAGTTTTCCGACGAAGAGCGGTTCGGCCTCGAAGATGCTCTCGTGAAAAAGCTTAGTGCGAAGTATAAATTATCGATCCTCTACAAACGCCCGGAAGCGATCGTGCAGACGATCTCCATCGACGACGATCCATCGACCGGTGCGGCCAATGCTCCGGTGACTATCGTAATGTTCAGCGATTTTCAGTGCTCGGCCTGCTCGGCGACCCATCCTTTACTAAAAAAGGCGATCGCGGATTATCCCGGAAAAATTAGATTTGTTGTCCGCGACTTCCCGCTTGAGAGCATCCACGAGAACGGTTTCCGGTCGGCTCTTGCCGCAAACGCTGCAAATGCTCAGGGTAAGTTTTTTGAGTTCACCGAGATCCTTTACGCGAATCAGGATGCTCTTGACGAGGCCTCGCTCAAGAAGTACGCCGCCGAATCGGGTTTGAATGTTAAACAATTTGAGGTAGACTTTAGCTCCGAAAAGACCGCCGCCGAGGTTCGAAAGGATATGGCTGACGGGGAGTCCTATGGTGTGAATTCGACGCCGACGATCTACATCAACGGCGTTAAGTCCCGCGATCTTTCGGTTAACGGATTCAAAGCCTCGATCGAACGTGCATTAAAGAAATAAGTTATTCGCACCTCTCCAAAAAATATGCGCCTATTGCTCTTGATCATTTCACTTGGTTTGTCGATGGCATGTGGTTCGCCTGCAAATACTGCAAAACCAAATGCCACCGCCAATAATTCGGCTAAAACCCCGCAGGCCGCAGTGCCGGTCTATGGATACGAGGTCGTAAAGTCGTATCCGCACGACGAAAAGGCATTCACCCAAGGGCTGATCTTTAGCAACGGTTTTCTTTACGAGAGCACAGGGCAGGAAGGAAAGTCATCTCTAAGAAAGGTTGAGATCGAAACCGGCAAGGTCCTGCAAAAATGGGATCTGCCTCGCGAAGATTTCGGCGAGGGAATAACATTGCTCGGCGATAAGATCTATATGCTCACCTGGCGAGGCGGCATCGGAAGGGTATTCGATGTAAATGATTTTAAGTTGATCAAAGAATTTAGTTATCTCGGCGAAGGCTGGGGCATAACGCATGACGGCACAAACCTGATCATTTCACAGGGTACGCATGTTCTTAAGGTGATTAATCCGGAAACATTTGCTACCGTGCGAACTATTACCGTTATGCGTGACGACGGAAGGCCGCAGATGAACCTGAATG
>JBBRUA010000288.1:0-4238 GCA_038248245.1 Pyrinomonadales bacterium
CAGACTGGCGGAGCCGAAATGCCGCCAACTGTTTTACTGAATCAAACACGCATCACAGAACCGAGTCCGCAGGTGCCCAGTCAGCAGATGTCCCAAGGTGGCCAGTGGAATACGGCACAGCCGCAGTATTCAATGCAGCCGAAGAAATCGTCGAAGACCTGGATCTGGGTTGTTCTTATACTCGGAGCGGTGGTTTTGCTGTGCGGCGGCGGATTTCTTGGTTTCGTCGTCTATCTTGGTTCGCAGGCAGATCCCGCGAACACGTCGACTAATAACAGCGGCCGCACCACCCCGACGCCAAAGTCGGGAGACAAGACACCGCTGCCAACTAATTCGACCACAACCTCAACGTCGGAGCGGACTGACGTTGATAAGATCGATCTTGAGCCTTGGGCAAAATCTTTTTCCGCGTTCGGAACTAAGGAGTTTGTTGGCGGTGAACTCCTTCTCGCGTCGAAACAGAAAGGGTTTTACTACGTTTTGGCAGGATCTGAGGATGACAAGACCGATGATGCTGACACATTGGTGACTTTGAGAAATGTCGACAATGCTAATTCTTCGCTGGGCTACGGCTTGGTATTTCATAGCAATCCGACACCGCTCCAACAGGGCTACGCGTTTCTGATCAACACCAAAACTAAGAAATATAAGGTCGTCAACCACGTTCCTAGCGACGAGAAAACCGTTGTGGCATGGACCGGATCGGACGCGATCAGGGATGGATCTCAGGAGAATACGCTCGAGGTTCGAGATCTCTCCGACAAGATCGAGCTTTATATCAACGGCAAAATGGTCAATTCGATCAAGAACGTTTTCGGCTACTCCGGTGGCGTATGTGGACTGTACTCGGGCGATGGCGTCAAGATCGCGTTTAAGGATCTACAGATTCGCAAGTAGTAATTATTCAACGGCAACATTTCTATGAAGCAATGCCCCAAATGTAATCAAACGTACACGGACGCGAATCTCAACTTTTGCCTTAACGACGGAGAGTTGTTGACGTCGATGTACGATTCGTCGCAGCGGTCGTACGCTGACGATTCGCCGCCAACGGTGATGATGAACGATGCCCGCATTACCAATCCGGTAAACTGGCAGCAACCTGCTCAGCCGCCTGCAGTGTGGCAGAATCAACAGGTCATGCAATACCCAATGAGCATGACGCCACGTCAGACCATGGCCGTCGTCTCGCTATGTTTAGGAATCGGAAGCGTTACCATAGGATGGTGTTGCTCGCTCGGATTATTGCTTTCACCGGCGGCATTGATCACCGGATTTATTGCACTTTCACAAATAAAGAAAGATCCGCAGAGAAACACGGGTCGCGGCCTCGCGATCGGCGGGATCGTGACCGGAGTTGTTTATCTCGCGGTTTATTTACTTTTAATGATCGTGTATGGAGCCGCTCTACTTTTTGGCGGCCTTGCTCAATGATCCGCATGGTTACACAGGCGGAAAGATTTACCTAATGCGCGTAAGCCTAAATGTCGTCGCGGGACCGCAGACCGGACGATCCTTTTCATTTGATCAGCACGATACGTTCATGATCGGGCGGAGCGAGGATTCGCAATTCTGCCTGCCGCATGATCGTTTTTTCTCGCGCAATCACTGCCTGATCGAGATCGCCCCTCCGCAGGCATTCCTTCGTGACCTCGGATCGACCAACGGCACTTTCGTCAACGGTTTACGAGTGGATACTGCATATCTGAAAAGCGGCGATCGAATCCAGGGCGGCGAAACGGTTCTGGAGGTAATAGTTTCAGCCGATCCGGCCGAAATCGGTGCCGCGACGGCAGCTTTCGGGCAAACACATCTCTCACTCGTTTCGGTCACTTGCTTAAACTGCAGCGTACCGGCGAGCGTCGAAGCGTCAAGTCCTGATACCCAACTCACCTACGTTTGCGACGAATGCCGCGAGAGGCTCCGCAAGAATCCGCAGCCGATCCCGAATTATCAAATGATCCGCGTAATCGGGCAAGGCGGTATGGGAAGCGTTATGCTTGCGCGATCCGAAAAAGACGGCCGTGCTGTTGCGATCAAAACTCTATTGCCTGAGGTCGCGGTTAGCGAGCAGTCCCTAAAGCGATTTCTGCGTGAGATCGAGGTGGCTTCGTCGCTTCGCCATGAGAATATAGTCAGTTATATCGATCACGGGACGCATAACGGAATCGTTTATTTGGTGACGGAGTTCATCGCGGGAATGGACGCCTCACGCCTAGCGAAACATCGCGGCGGCAAGCTCCATTGGAAAGAGGCGGTTCAAATAATTGAGCAAACTCTGGCTGCACTGGATTTCGCTCACAATCTTGGGTTCGTGCATCGTGATATCAAGGAACAGAATATTCTGGTTGACGGTAATTTTCCGCAATCCGTTTCAAAGCTAACTGATTTTGGACTTTCGAAAAGCTATAAACAAACCGGTATGAGCGGCGTGACCATGGTTGGCGACGTGGCGGGAACGATCGCTTACATGCCTCCGGAACAGGTACGCGACTTTAAGGAAGTTCGGCCTCCATCGGACATTTACGCTGTTGGAATGACTGCGTATAGCTTACTGACCGCCGCTCACGCTCTAGACATCGGTCCGAAAGCAGGTATTTCCGAAACGGTGAAAGCAATATTTGAAAAGCCCATCATTCCACTTTCACAGAGGATCCCTGACATTCCGTTAAAGGTCGCGGCCGTAATTGAAACGGCACTTGCGAAGCAAGTCGAACTTAGGTGGGGCAACGCTGACGCAATGCGACAGGCTTTGCTCCGGGCTGCTTCCGAATATTGATCTATCAGACGGTTTGAGTAACTTTTTTCAGCGATCGCGGAGCATCCGGATCGAGTCCTTTTGCCTCCGACAGCAGAGCAGCGAACATCTGAGCCGGTACGATAAATGGGATCGGGGTTAAAAATTCATCGGTGCTGAATTGTAAACGCAGGCTATTCGGCGACAACGCGGCAATCTCATTGTCGTTTGTGATCGAAAGACAATCGGCGTGGAGTTCGTGCAGATTATTCAGAAGGTCGATGCTGCTCTTTTTCGTAACCCCGGACGGCGCAAACATTATGACCGGAAATCGCCTTTCGACAATCGCCAGCGGCCCGTGGAAAAAATCGGCTGACGAAAATCTCTCGGCGACAACGTAACACGTCTCCATCAACTTCAGTGCGAGTTCATAAGAGTTGCCGTAATTCATTCCTCGCCCGACGACGACGCAGTTTTCCATGAACGTATATCGATCGACGATCGCTTTGACATCGGGAAGCAAGTCCAACGCCTTCGACGCCAGATCCGGAATAGTTTCAAACGCCAAATCATTGTCGGCTAGAGCAGCCGCTAGCATGTAGAAATGCAGCATCTGGCCGGTGTAGGTCTTGGTTGCTGCCCCCGATCGTTCGCGTCCGGCGTGGATGAGCAAGGTCTCATCGGCGATCTTTGCCATCGTCGAATCTGCTTCGTTGGTGATTCCCAGCGTGAACGCCCCGGACGCTTTTGCCGATTCGAGGACGGCGTTTATATCCGTTCCTTCCCCCGACTGCGAAACACCGACAACGAGTGCCCGACTGAGATTCAGTTTAGCTTTATACAACGTCACGACCGACGGAGCAGAAAGGGAAACCGGAATGCCGGTGGTCACCTCAAGTAGATAACGGCCAAACAGCGATGCATTATCTGAACTGCCGCGAGCGACGATCACAATCAGATCGACATCACGGCCACGTAAGAACTTGCTTAAACGCCCTACCTTTTCGCGTTCGGCCTTGATTGTCCGTTCCAGAACAGCGGGTTGCTCGGCGATTTCCTGAAGCATTAATGACATAGCGAGAATGATAACATTCACTTATCGAGGCGGAAAGGGCGATATAGATGGTTTATGGAAGGATCATTACCATCGCTTGGCCGGTAAGTGTTACCTCATCGCTCTGATTCCGGCAAACCGTTTCAAGCGTAACTATCCCTTTTTCCTGTCTAATCGCCTTGACTACGCCGGTCGTAGTGATCGTATCTTCAATGAAGACCGGTGCGATAAATTTCATGGTCTGGGAGAGGTAGACGATCTCTTTCGACTTAAACTCATTTCCGAGAACACCCGAAATAAATGCTCCGCTCAACATGCCGTGAGCGATCCGTCTGCCGAATCGAGTCGTTTTGGCAAACTTTTCATCAAGATGGATCGGGTTATAATCTCCGGAGACGTCAGCAAACTGTCGTATCAACTCGTCTGTAACTTTATGTGTGTTCGAAA
>JBBRUA010000289.1:0-4228 GCA_038248245.1 Pyrinomonadales bacterium
CGTGCCTCCATTCGCGGGAAACGTCGTTGCGCTTCCTAGCGCCGCCGATGCTTCGACCCTCTGGTCACCAGATCCTATAAATAATGCTCCGGCCAAAAGTGCCAACGCTCCCGCGAATGTTACACTTCTACGCCAAGCCCCTACGGTCATTGACAAAGACATACTCTTCTCTCCCTCCTCAAGAAAAACGAACTTCCCGAAAGCGAATCGAATCTTGACTCGACTCGCTTAAGACAAACCTCAAATTCAGAAATTTCAAATTGATACGAAATAGAATAGTGTGAGCAGGTTACACCGTTTTTCACTCAATGTCAATAAATTCCCTCCGTAAGCAATGTGGCTAGCCTGTAAAATCGGGCTGCGTGCAAATGAAGAATTCCGATCTCTCTGCTAGGATTATCCGGTGACCTCAAGCATAAAAAAGAATGATCGTCGGGAGATCTTCGGTTGGCTGACGTACGACTGGGCGAATTCCGTCTTTTACACCACAGTCGTGAGCGTATTAGCCGGGCCCTATTTGACGACGCTTGCTCAAGAAGACGTAGGCCGCGGAGGCGTCGTTATTTCTCTCGGCCCGATCGGATCGATCACGGCGGACAATCTATTCACTTCCACCCTCGGGGTCTCGGTGTTTTTGCAGATCTTTATACTGCCCCTTCTTGGTGCCATCGCCGATTACACCAATCTAAAGAAAAAGATGATGGCGGCTTTCTGCTACGAGGAATAGGGGTCAGGCCTGCAATACTGCAATTCTTTATGCGGCTTTGTATAGTTCGATAGTGTGGGCGACCAAGGTTGCTGTTTCAGGGTCGGTGCGGAGACGGCGGGTGGTGGTGGCGTATCTTCGGCTGACTGGCGAGCTATTGAGGCCGGTTATATCGGCGAGGATCGTGGCAAAACCCGCCCTCGATCTCTATTCTCATTTTCCTTGCCATAACTAAGTTTTAATCGCTATCATAATCCAACACCATGAAAAAGAATTGCAATATTGCAGGCCTGACCCCGATTTGGTTTGTGTGAATGAATCATACCGCTCGACCTCGATTCTTAATTTTCTTGCCATAGCTAAGTTTCAGTGATTATCATAAGGCAAGGTTTTGAGAAGAAATTGCGACACCACCATGCTTTTCCCGCAGGTGATCACGACGTCGGCGGTTGGGGTGACCGGTGGGTTTATGGCGACGCAGAAGTATTATTATGACTCGCTGAATCGGATCGATGATTCGACGGAGACGATCTCGTCAACTCAGACGTGGCGGCAGGATTTCACGTATGATCGCTATGGCAATCGTAATTTCAACCAGACAAACACGACGATGCCAAGTTCGTTCGCGAGTCCGGCGATTACGAATCCGGCGATCAGCACCACCAACAAACGGATCACTTCGAGCGGTTATAACTATGACGCGAGCGGCAACACAACATTCGACGCTTCGCTCAGAAAGTTCACCTACGACGCCGAGAACAAACAAACAAAGGTCGAATCAACCAACTCAAGCCAAACCGTAACCGGAACGGTCGGCGAATACTCCTACGATGGAGATGGCAAGCGAGTCAAGAAGTACGTCCCTTCGACTGGTGAAACTACTATCTTCGTCTACGACGCCAGCGGAAAATCTATTGCCGAATACTCAACCATCGTCGCAAACTCGGCCGACGCCAAGGTCGCTTATCTCACATCCGACCATCTCGGCTCCCCACGCATCAACACCGACGCAAACGGCGCCGTGATCGCAAGACACGACTATCATCCGTTTGGCGAGGAAATCTACACAGCCCAACGAACAACCGGCCTCAACTACGCCGCCGATACTGTTAGGAAACAATTCACCTCGTATGAAAGGGATAATGAAACTAATCTCGATTTTGCTAAGGCTCGCTATCATAATTACAACTTAGGTAGATTCCAAAGTCCCGACCCAATTATCATTTCTAGGAAGCGAATTAGAAACCCGCAATTATGGAACTCTTATAGTTATGCGGGAAATAATCCTTTGAAATATGTTGACCCGGATGGGCTAGAACGTATCAAACTAGGAGACAAAGAAGAAACCATTAAAAAAGATTTGGATGAAGCTAAGAAAAAGAAGAAAGAAATTGAAAAGGATAAATCGCTCAGTAAAGAAAAGCGAAAGGCTCAGGTGAAAGCCCAAAACGCAACGATAAATACGCTTGGTACAAAATTAGAAGGCACAAGACTTGTCAATAATATGCTAAAGGAACTCAATAATAAGAAAGAGAATCCGAACGGACTTCAGCTTTCTGATTTTGAACTAACTACCGACCCGAAAAATGATTTTGCCGGTGTATCTGCCGATAATATGACAAGAATTATGAAAGCAGAGGCTTTTACTAATGTCCCAAACGCGGAAACGACAATCTTTATTCGCACAGATAGGTCAGGTGGATTTTATCAGCAAGCACAAAGGGATTCTGACTATATTTTCAAAGGTGCTGCAATCGTAGCTCATGAGGATTATCATGTAAGAAATCCGAGAGATACAAATCATTCAAACGCATATCGAAGAGAAAGAGATGTCCTAAGAAGATTTCGTTTTGATTATCGAAATCAATCTTCTTACGATTTGCATTTACAGGAGGTTGACTATCTTGTTAATAATCCATAAATATTTTTTGATTTTAGTTTTTTCAATGCTTGTATTTTCTGTTAAAGGGCAAGAGCCAAAAAACTACAAAGATACGCAGGTTAAATTTGAAGTTTTGTCCGCTCGACTAATGACCACTAAAGAACAGATTAAACAAGGCGATAATATCGGTATTGATGTATTAGTTAGATTCCGGCTATCGAATACCGGACAGAAACCGATATATTATTATACGAACTGGAAAGATGACATCACTCCATATGGACATACGATAAAAGAAACCGAAAAAGGGATTGTATGGTTCAAAAGTTTGGAAAGTGTGTCTGACAAGTCTTTAGGCATCTCGAAAGTTACATTAGGCGACGGCGGCACGTGGTTAAGATTATCTTCGGGAACTGCAATTGAATGGGAATCCGGTGATTCTACAACTGGTGCTGGTGAAAAACGCGCTCAAACTTTTTTTATGAAAGTCGGAGAAAAAGGCATTATTACCGAAGTTTTTTCTGATTTCTACACAGTTCCAACAAGAAATCCTAAATAATCTTAATAGCCGAAAAATCTTTTCGAGAATAATAAAAAGGTGCAACAATCAGGGTCAGGCCTGCTATTTTGTCGATTTTGATTGACGGCGGCATTTAGGTGAGATAGTATTATCGGTCAAATGGCTAGAAAACCGAGGATAGAGGTCGAGGGCGGGCTTTATCACGTGACAACGAGAGGCGTTGATCGGAGAGACATTTTTCATTCTCCGGAGGATCGGCAGAAATTTCTCACCTTGCTTGCCGTTCAAAAGGCAAAGCTGCCATTCTATCTCTACGCATACTGTCTGATGACGAATCACGTCCATCTGCTGATCGAGCGGATGACGGACGACGTCGGGCGGATCATGCACAGGGTGTTGACGGGATACACGCAGTATTACAACCGCAAGTATGGCAGGTCGGGGCATTTGCTGCAGGGGCGGCATAAAGCGATACTTTGCCAGTCGGACCGTTACCTTGCCGAGTTGGTGAGATACATTCACCTTAATCCCATCCGTGCGAAGATGGTCGAGCTTCCGCAGGACTATCCGTACAGCAGCCATCGGGCGTACCTGGGACTTGATCCGGCGGGGCCGATCGACGTTGACCCGGTGCTGAGGCTTTTCGGGCCGCGAAAAAATGCTGCTCGCGAGCAATTTGCCGCTCATGTGGCGGCCGGAATGCGACAAGGGCATCTGGCCGCGCTGTACAAGACGACGGGCGGCGTACTCGGAACGGCGGAATTTGTCGATTCGATGATCCATCGCATCTCCGAGCACGATGTCCACGCCGCCGCCTCGCGACGCAGAGCGGTGAAAGAACGGCCTGACCTCGATCCCATGCTGCTCATCGAAACGGTCGAGATCGTCACGGGTGTATCGCAGCGAGACTTCTGCGGCAGCGGTAAATCGGCCCGCGTCGGATTGGCAAAACAGGTCTTATTCCTCGCCGGCCGCCGTCAGGGGGCCAGCGTCACCGAGCTCGCCAAACTGGCCGGAATGACCATCTCAAACGTCAGCCGCCGCTCAGACGCCGCCGCAAGACGTTCCGCTGCGGACGAAGAATTTGAAAAGATCGTTGCTCAGGTAAATGAGAAGTATC
>JBBRUA010000290.1:0-4216 GCA_038248245.1 Pyrinomonadales bacterium
GACCTGCACGATACTTACCTCGCGGAATTCCCAGAGATTGAAAAATCCGATTAGCACGAGCGGTGCCATGAGGCCGCAAGTCAACCACAAGAGCCGATAGCGAATCGTTAAAGAGTGAAATTTAACCACAAATCAGCATCGGCCATTAGTTGCTTTACCGCAAGCTCTAAAATGGAACCGACTCGCAAATTCGCCCTTACTTTGTTGTCACTCGCCGATCGCCGAGCTATTTATTCTTCAATTTCTGCATCGTCACCGTCACCGTCGGTTTGTCGCCCGCTGTCCGCGAATACGCGACCCAGTAACCGGCTTCCGGATAACGAACCCGTTTGTAAACCTTCCCGTCCGTGTTCGGTTCGACGGCTATATCGGTTCCGAAAACATCTTCAAACTTCGGTGCATTTTTGTTTTTGTTCGTGTATGTCACTGACATCAGGCGAATCTTTTTGTCTGCGTCGAGCCGAATCTGCACCAATTCGATGTCGTCAAATTCATAATAAAAACCATCTTTGTCGTCAATTACCGCCTTTCCCAGCTTGTCCCGTACTTCATCCGCAGTTGAACCGATCTTTATATCTTTATAATTTTGTAGAGCGGGCTTCTTTACCGCTTTCGGTATCTGGCTTTCTTCATTCTGCATTGTGGCCGTTGGTACAGTCAGTTTATTGTCGTTCGTCTGCGCTGACGCACCAGTCGTCGTCCACAAAAGTAAAAGCAGGGTGAAACCCGCCTGCAGCGCCACACTTCTCGAACCCTTTCTACTCATTTCTATTAACATCTTTATCGCCTCCTTCAATCATCTATCTTGATTCTAAAGGAATCCGTAGTACGACAAATCGACGAAAACACTTAATTCGCGTAAGTGTTTCTACCTAGGTGAAAGGAACGATTCGGACCAACTTTTATTATGGAAACTAAAGGCAAGAGAAAAAGCACGGAAGTTTTTACACTAAATGATCATCGTTTATCCGTGCATCTTAGCGGCAGTAAAAATCATTTCCACCAATGGGCCGGCAGTTATTCGGATTGATTTGAAAAAACATGACGAGCAATTTCGACGCGGTTTGTGAAATTCTTTTTGGCTAAGATTCGGCTGACGTGATTCTCGACGGTTCGAACACTAAGGTTTAATTCTTCGGCGATTTCCCTATTGCTCAACCCACGGGCGACAGTTTCCGCAACGCGCCATTCTGCTTCGGTCAGATGTTCGTCGCGGACAAAAACGGTTTCCTTTTCTTCGTCCCCGACGAGTCGCGCAATCGTCGAGCGTGTCCGTTCGACTCTGCTCAAAACGCTCTTAATAACGGCAATGAGTTCGTCCGGTTCAAACGGTTTCGTCAAATAAACGTCCACGCCCGATTCGAATCCTTCGATTCGGTCTCCGGTTTCGTCTTTGGCGGTTAGAAAAACAATCGGCACGAGAGCGGAATGAGTCGAAGCCCGCAGTTTACGGGCCAGTTGAAAACCGTCCATTCCCGGCATACGAACGTCGGAGACAATTAAGTCCGGCAGATTTCGGGCGACCGCAATGAGGGCTTCCCGGCCGCTGCGGGCAGTCTCAATTTCAAAGTGCTCGTCGCGCAAAACCGCCGCCACCGCCTGCAGCAGATTGGGTTCGTCGTCAACCACCAAAAGCCGCTTTACCATATTTTCTCCACCGGTTCGGCTTTGACTTGCTGCCTACCTTTAGTCTATCCGCATATACTCATGACGCAAGTCTGCAGGCGCTCGAGATTCGTCGAAGTCCGCTCTCGTATTATTTCCACCATTAAGCTGAAGAAAAGCTGAACGAGCTATCCTGCCTCAGTTGCCTTTTAAACGTCCCCGTTAGACGAGTAAAAACACCTATGAACTGACTATGAATACTGACGCTAAATACCTGATTCCCCCTAGATGAGCGGTTTGTACGCCACCGCACAGTAACCCTTATCCGAGAATAGTATCCTTTAGATATTGATGACGAGGAGATTATTATGAAAATTTTAAGAAAAACAACATTAGCGGCGGTGCTTTTCGCGCTCGCACTTTTAGGATTTGGATTTCTTTTAACGATCGACGCGGACGCACAGACTCGCCGAACGACGCGGGTTAACGACAGACAAGTCGGACAAATTATTCGCAACATCGAACGTCGTAGCGACGTTTTTCGGCGTAGCTTCGACGCCGCTCTGGACCGCAGCCGGTTCGACGGGAGTTACACGGAAGACAGTGTGAACGAATTTGTAAAAGGCTTTGAGACGGCAACGAACGATCTGCGTTCGCGCTTCAACGGGCGAACGGCGGTTGCATCAGATGTGGACACGGTCTTAAACCGTGCTGCACAGATTGACCAATTTATGAGGACGAATCTTCGCCAAGCGAGAGTGCAGGGCGATTGGACCTTGCTAAAAGGCGATTTGCAGCGGTTGGCGAACGCCTACAACGTTGCGTTTAATATGAACGGACGGATCTTGCCGCCGTCAGTTATCGCCGCCCAAGTTCCTTATCGGGTGAGCGACGCTCAACTCGAAAGCGTTTTGCGCCGCATCGAGACCAAAAGCGATACTTTTCGAACGAGTTTAGACAGTGCTCTCGATCGTAGTCGTTTCGACAACACGAGTCGCGAAGACAATATTAACGAATTCGTCAAGGATTTTGAGAATGAAACCGATATGCTCCGCCGGAAATTCGATGGGCGAACATCGATTGATATGGACGCGTCAAACCTGCTCGTCCGTTCCGCCAGAATTGACGACTTCATGCGAAAAAATCTAAGGCGCGAGTACAAAGCACAGCGCGATTGGAGAAGTTTGCGAACTGATTTGAATCTGCTTTCCAATTACTACAGCTTAGGGTTCAATCTCGACAACCGCCGCGATATGCCCGTTTATACGGCGATTAATGACGGTGGAGTTCTGACGAATGCGGACTCAAATTTTACAGGTACTTACCGACTAAATTCCAGCCAGAGCGACAACGCCAGAACGGCCGCGGAGAACGCTACTCGATATGTCAACGTCAATAATCGCAGTCGGATAAATGACAATTTAGTTGCACGACTGACCGCCCCAGAAACGCTTGCCATTCAGCGTCAGGGAATGCGTGTAATGTTCGCTTCGACAGTCGCCCCGCAGGTGACGTTTGAGGTCGATAACATGGAGCACATCGAGAGTTACCCGAATGGTAAGCAGTCGAGAGTCCGCGCTTCGTTCGTGGGTGACACGTTGAATATCGTTTCAAACGGCGACCGAGCGAATGATTTCACGATCACCCTTACCTCGCTCGACGCTGGACGTAGAATGCTCGTAACGCGAAGTTTGTATGCTGAAGGTTTGAATCAAACGGTTCAGGTCAGGAGCTACTATGATCGAACCGATAACCAGGCGCGGTTTGATATTTACAATAACTCGCCGATCTACACGGGGACGAACACAAACGTCAACAATAGTTTTTACATTCCCGACAACACGATTTTGACGGCGATGCTCAACAACGAGCTTTCGACGAAAACATCCAAGGACGGCGACCGTTTTACGATGACCGTTAGCAGTCCATCGCAATATCAGGGCGCAATTATCGAAGGCTATGTCTCGAATGCAAATCGTTCGGGTAGAATTTCGGGACGCTCCGAGATCAATCTGAATTATGAAACGATTCGGCTTTCAAATAACCAAATGTATCGATTCGCCGGCATAACCGACAGCGTTCGGACGACTTCGGGCGAAACTGTGAGAGTCGATAACGAAGGCTCGGTTCAGGACAGCAACCAAACGAATCAAACCATCGGACGCACGGCTATCGGCACAGGCATCGGCGCGATCTTAGGCGCGATTCTTGGTGGCGGTAAAGGAGCGGCAATCGGCGCCGCCGTCGGTGCGGGAGCCGGAGCCGGTTCGGTGTACATTCAGGGACGTGACGATCTGGAACTGCGAAACGGCGCTGAATTTACTATCCGAGCAAGCGCTCCGCGGTCTTCATCTAGATAAGAGTAGTCGATTATTTGTACAAGAAGGATGACCGGAGTACAGGCCGAAACGCTTGCTCTCCGGTCATTTTTGTCCTTGGCACTGTTAAGGGAAAACACCTTCTGCTAAAAGCTTAAAAATAAAACGATGGCCTACAAAACGGTAAATCCATATACGGGTGAAGACGTCAAATCTTTTGATGAAATAAGTAATCAGGATTTAGACGAAAAATTGCAACGGGCATCAGCCTGTTTTGAAATCTGGCGCAATAC
>JBBRUA010000291.1:0-4201 GCA_038248245.1 Pyrinomonadales bacterium
ACAACGAGTGCTCGGCGGAGATTCAGTTTAGCTTTATACAAAGTCACGACCGACGGTGCGGAAAGGGAAACAGGAATGCCGGTGGTCACCTCAAGTAAATAACGACCAAAAAGCGAGGCATTGTCTGAACTGCCACGAGCAACGATCACGATCAAGTCAACATCTCGGTCACGTAGGAATTTACTCAAACGCCCTACTTTGTCGCGTTCGGCGTTGATTGTCCGTTCCAGAACAGCGGGCTGCTCGGCGATTTCCTGAAGCATTAATGACATAGCGAGAATGATAACATTCACTTATCAAGGCGGAAAGGGCGATGCAGACGGTTTATGGAAGGATCATTACCATCGCTTCGCCGGTAAGTGTTACCTCATCATTCTGATTCCGGCAAACGGTTTCAAGCGTAACTATCCCTTTTTCCTGTCTAATCGCTTTGACGACGCCGGTCGTAGTGATCGTATCGTCGATGAAGACCGGTGCGACGAATCTCATGGTCTGGGAGAGGTAGACGATCTTTTTCGACTTAAACTCATTCCCGAGAACTCCGGAAATAAACGCTCCGCTCAACATGCCGTGAGCGATCCGTCTGCCGAATCGAGTTGTTTTTGCAAACTCTTCGTCAAGATGGATCGGATTGTAGTCTCCGGAGACGTCGGCGAACTGTCGGATCAACTCGTCTGTAACTTTATGTGTTTTCGAAAACGTATCACCAACCTTTATTTCCATGTTCATTAATTCTGCTCCTATTCGACATCATCTTTCTCTGACTCGGCGGCATCGTCGAATTCAAGCAAGACTGCGTTTATAGCCCCACCGATCATCAGAACCAAGGCAGTCAGGTATAGCCAGAGCATCAGTATGATTACCGCTCCGAGCGAGCCGTACGTTTTGTCGTAATTATTGAAAAAGTGCAGGTAAAGCCGAAAGCCACTGGTCAGTAAAAGCCAAAGCGTGATGGCGACCAAAGAGCCCGAGGTGAACCATATCCATCGGTATTTACGAAAATCAGGGAGAAAGTTGTATATAATCTCGCACGCAAAAAGCATCACGACCAGTATCGATATCCACTGGATGCCCACCAGAACAAAGGGCGAAGTGATCTGAAGCCCGACAGATGCAGTTGCCGCCTGCACCATTTGCCAGCCGTAAAACACAATTGACAGTCCGACCCCAACCAATACGGTAACGACCAAAGTTAATACCAGAGAATGCAGTTTTGTCAGCCACCATGATCGGCGTTCACGTAACTGGTATATCGAGTTAAGAGCGCCCCGAACTGCATCGATCCCGGATGAGGCGGACCACAATGTAGCGATCAGTCCAAGCGTAAGCTTGCTTTTGGAACTGCTTGCGACCACCTCTTCGACCGTGTTGCGAACTAACACAAAGACCGAGCCAGGCATAATTTGTTGGAGATAGTTAAAGAGTTGAGCCTTTAATTGATCCGTCGATTCAAGAACGATGCCGAAAAGGCTGACAAGAAAAAAAATGAATGGAAAAAGAGCGAACGAGAAATAGAATGCGGCCTGAGCAGCCCGGTTGAAAATGTCCGATTCATCCGCGATCTCGTAGAGTCGACTGAAGAAAGGTTTCCAGGGAAATAGGAGCGTTTGATTGAAAAGTTCTCGGCTATTCATCTAATCTCCTAAAAACTCGCGATAAACCCGAGACTTAATTCCACAAGTTATTTCGTAAGAGATCGTATCTGTCGTTCGAGCGATATCTTCGGAAAGAATTTGTGCACTATTTTGGCGACCGATGATGACAACCTCATCGTC
Organism: Pyrinomonadales bacterium; assembly: GCA_038248245.1. GTDB lineage: Bacteria > Acidobacteriota > Blastocatellia > Pyrinomonadales > Pyrinomonadaceae > OLB17. The sequence continues at coordinate 1,776 of JBBRUA010000291.1, forward strand.
GATTCGAGCGTTCTTTATTTCTGTAACATCGACCAACGTCCAATCCATCGAAACGCGCCCAACAATTGGGCATTTTTCCCCGCTAATTATTACGCTGCCGTTATTTGAAAGCGCGCGTGGAATTCCGTCGGCATAACCGATTGGGATCGTCGCTATTGTCGAATCGCGACTTGTTGTGAAAGTTTGGCCATAACCGATCGTTTCGCCGGCCGGCACTGTTTTAAGGTGTGCGATCTTTGTCATTAAGGACAAAACCGGTTTTAATTCCGGCTTTTCTATTCCCTTGGGCAAAACGTCGCCGCCGAGGCCATAGAGAATCCCGCCGAGACGAACCATTGTCGAACGGGAAGCCGGATGGGCAATCGCTCCCGGCGAATTGGCCAGATCTGTAAAAGTTGGATGAACGCCTACTCTTCGAAAAGCCCCGATGACACGGTCAAATTTATCGATCTGTTCATTAGTAAAAGCGTTCTTACTCAGGTCATCGGCGACGGCGAGGTGAGTCATGAGGCCGTCGATTCTAAGGTTTTTTAATTTTACGACTCGCTCGACAAAAGCACCTATCTGGTCAAATCTAACACCGATCCGTCCCATTCCGGTGTCCACCTTGACGTGGATGTTGACCACCACTCCGTGCTTTTTCGCCATCTCATTAAGAACTGCGGCCTTCTCAAGTTGATAGACAACGGGCGTGAGATCCTCGTTGAGAATTAGCTCCTCTTGTCCTGTCCAAAAGCCACCTAAGCACAAGATCGGTTCCGCGATACCGGCGTTGCGAAGTTCGACGCCTTCCTCGGGAAGGGCAACTCCAAACCAATCTACGCCTTCCTTTGACAAGCGCTTCGAGCATTCGACCGCGCCATGTCCGTACGCATCGGCCTTAACGACGGCCATAATTTTGACGCCGTCGCCGATAAACAACCTCGTGGATCTCAGGTTATAAGCCAGAGCTTCGAGATCTATCGTTGATTTCGTCGGGCGGCCGCTATGACTGTCGGACATAAAGTTGAGAGTGTCTCTCGACACTATAAGGGTATATTACCGTGCTTCTTCGGTGGATTAGTATCTCGTTTGTTTTGAAGCATCGACAACGCCCGGATCAGTTTTGGCCTTGTAAACTTTGGTTCGATGATCTCATCGATGTAGCCACGCTCTGCGGCGACGTATGGATTTGCGAACTTATCCTGAAACTCAGCGACCTTATCCTTTCGATACGATTCATCATTCTCGGCTATCTCGCGGCGAAACAACACGCCGACAGCTCCTTCCGCGCCCATGACAGCGATCTCGGCCGATGGATAGGCGAAATTGATGTCCGTGCGAATGTGTTTGGACGCCATGACACAATACGCTCCTCCGTAAGCTTTGCGGGTGATAACAGTTATCTTGGGTACGGTCGCCTCGGCGTACGCATATAGTAATTTCGCCCCGTGACGTATTATTCCTTGATGTTCCTGATTGACGCCAGGGAGAAATCCCGGAACGTCTTCAAATGTAATGATCGGGATATTAAAACAATCGCAAAAACGGACGAATCTGGCCGCTTTTACGGATGCGTCAATGTCGAGCACGCCGGCCAAGAATGCCGGTTGATTCGCGACGATGCCGACGGAAAAACCGCCTAGCCGAGCGAAACCTATGACAATATTCGCGGCGTAATGTTCCTGAACCTCGAAGAACAAATTGTCATCAACGATATTATTGATGATGTCACGAATATCGTAAGGCTGATTGGCTGATTCCGGAACGATCGAATTAAGTCGCTCGTCACTCCGGTGAGATGGATCTGACGTCGGCACGAATGGAGGGCTGTCCATATTATTGGACGGCATAAAGGCCAGCAATTCACGCGTGATCCGAAGGGCGTGTTCATCGGAGTCCGCCGCAAAATGAGCAACTCCGGACCTGGCGTTATGCGTCATCGCACCGCCGAGTTCGTCCTTGGTGACGTCCTCGTGAGTGACCGTCTTTATAACGTCCGGGCCGGTTATGAACATGTAGGACGTGTCCTTTACCATCACGTTGAAATCGGTGATCGCCGGCGAATACACTGCTCCACCGGCACAAGGCCCGAGGATACAACTGATCTGGGGTACGACACCGCTGGCAAGAACGTTTCGCAAGAATATGTCCGCATAGCCGGCAAGGCTGACGACGCCTTCCTGAATGCGAGCCCCGCCGGAATCGTTGAGTCCGATCACGGGTGAGCCAACTTTCATCGCCATGTCCATGACCTTACAGATCTTTTGTGCGTGAGTCTCGGACAGCGAACCGCCAAAGACTGTGAAATCCTGAGCAAAAACAAAGACCTCGCGCCCATCGACGAGACCATGACCGGTGATAACGCCGTCACCCGGGAATTTTTGATTTTCGAGACCGAAATCGGTAGACCGGTGAACAACGAACTTGTCGAATTCCTCAAAACT
>JBBRUA010000292.1:0-4190 GCA_038248245.1 Pyrinomonadales bacterium
AATCGGCGGCGAAAAAGCGTGAGCGATTAAATGGCACGGTCGATGAGGCGTTTGCCTTGTTTAAGGAGGTTCTTATCAATATCAACCGAAAAGAGTATCCGGAGGCACTCGAAAATCTCGAAAAACTTACCGCGATGCCGGATCTCGGCGGTTCGGCAGTTCCGGGCGGAACGTCGCTCGGCGAGATCAAATTCCTGAAAGGCTTCGTTCTCGAACAATCGAAACGCTTTGGCGAGGCGATCGACACATATCTCTCGATTCCGGACGGACGTGGCGAATATTATGGCTGGCGCTCGACCGAACGGCTGAAAGGCCTCGCGGCGGACGAGAACGGGAGATCGGTTATCGCGCAGAAACTCGGCGTTTACAGCGGCGGCCTCAAGGCGAAGGATGCCGATGAACGAAGGCGCAACGCACAGGCCGTGCTGCGGCTAACGGACGCACCCGAGCTACAAAAAAGTGCGATCGAAACGCTCAAGGCCGCGGTCAAAACGCTGCCGATGTATCAGGGAATTCCGGTTTTCAAAACGCTCGAGACCGGACGAAAGCAGATCCTGGATGCAAATTCGGAAAATCTGCCACGAACCGGTGCCGACGAATTGCTCTTTCTCGGTCTCTATGACGAGGCCGCTCCGCAGCTTGACGCGATGCCGAGCACGACTCCTTCGAATGACAGCGCATACACGCTCGCGATGATCTACAAGCTTGGGGACCGGGCGGATCGAGCGGTCGCGTTTGTCGAGCCGCTGTGGAAAAAGGTTCCGGCGGATTTCCCGATCGAGATCATTCCGCGCGATGAGTTGCGGATGCTATACCCGGCCCCGTATGCGGACGACCTTCTGAAATATGCATTGCCGCGAAAGGTCGATCCGCGTTTGCTGCTCGCGATCATGCGTCAGGAATCGCGCTTTCAGCCGGACGCGAAATCCAACGCGGCGGCACGCGGGCTGATGCAGTTCATCTCGACCACCGCTGTGAGGGTCGCGGGCGAACTCGGCCGCGACAGTTTCAGGCAAGAGGAACTCTATTATCCGCCGACCGCGATCCTGTTTGGCAGTCAATATTTGGCTGATCTGTTCAAAGTTTTTCCGAATCAGACCGAAGCCGTCGCGGCGAGCTACAATGGCGGCGACGACAATATGAAACGCTGGCTCGCCCGTTCGGAATCGAACCTGCCGGATCTGTACGTGCCCGAGATCGCCTACGCGCAATCGAAAGATTACGTGTATAAAGTGATGGCGAACTACCGGATGTACCGATTTATCTACGACGAGAATCTGCGGCCGAGATGACAATTTTGCCTCTCTAATTCATCATTAAAATATGCGATACTTTTTGATTAGCTTTATTGCCATTTTTCTCTTCACCGCCTGCGGCTCCGCGCCGAAAACGGAGAACGCAAGTGCGGACGCAAAACGTTATCCGATGAGAGGTAAGGTTATCTCGGTCGATAAAGCCGCGAAAAAGGCGAACATCGATCACGAAGAAATTCCCGGCTACATGCCCAAAATGACGATGGATTTTTCGATCCGCGAAGATTGGGTCTGGGAAGATCTGCTTCCCGGCTCCGAGATCCGGGCGGAGCTCGTCGTCGATAATGCGAAGGGCGAATACTGGCTGGAGAAGATCGGCATTCTCGCCGCAGCGATACCGGGCAAGGAATTGCCGGTCGACGATAACTTCGCCCAGATCGGCAAGCCCGTGCCGGATTTCACGCTCACAAATCAGGACGGAAAACGCATTTCGATCAAAGATTTTAACGGTAAGGCTCTTGCGATCACGTTCATCTACGCCAAATGCCCGCTGCCGGAATACTGCATAAAAATGTCGACGAATTTCAGCGATGTCGCCAACCAACTGATGGCGAATCCTGAGCTAAAGGACAAATTTCGCCTGCTCAGCATCTCGTTCGACCCGGCCAATGACACGCCCGAAAAACTGCGTTCCTACGGCCTCGGCTATCTCGGAAAGAATGCGAAACCGGATTTCTCCGTCTGGCAACTGGCCGTCGGCAAGGACGCCGAGGTCCGAAAGATCGCCGACTTCTTCGGCCTTCGCTACGAGATCGACCCGAACGACAAAGCCAATTTCAACCACTCCCTCCGAACCGCCGTCATCAGCCCCGACGGCAACGTCCACAAGATCTTGCCGGGAAATGAATGGACGCCTGCAGAGCTTTTGCGGGAACTCGAGGCGGCATCGGCAAACGTCAAATAGACATCAACTTTTTGTTGTTTAGATCTCTTTGTTAAAGTATATTGAGGATATGAGCATTTCGATCGTAAATGTTATTGATTTCGCAATGTCGATGCCAGTCGATGAACGCGAGCGCCTGGCTGAAAAGTTGTATCGCAGTCTCGACGGAGTAAATAACGAAGACGTTAGCGGAGAATGGATCAGTGAAGCTCAACGCCGCGTGGATGAAGTCGTTTCCGGTAAGGTCGAACCCATAGATCGTGATGTTGCAATGGACCGCATCCGAAACTCTCTCCGTAAATGACGATCAGGTTTCATCCGCAAGCTATAGACGAAGCCGAGTTTGCAGCCAAATATTACGAATCGGAACAGTCCGGACTTGGCGACAGGTTTTCTATCTCGATCGATAACGCGATGGATTCAATCGAAGATTCCCCGCAAATGTGGCCGCTTGTCGAACATGCCATCCGTCGCCGCACGATCCGTAATTTCCCGTTCCAAATACTTTATCGGATACTCGATCATCACATTCTTATCGTCGCTGTCATGCACACCAGCCGAGAACCCGGTTACTGGAAAGATCGCGTCGAATAGATCTCGTTCCCGTTAACAATTGTAGAGATAACATCTCTCGCATTCGACGCAAAAATGATGGCGGTGTGGACGTTGTTGATGAATTGTTGGGCGATGTTGGCGAGTGAGATGACGGCGATGCTGGTCTGTTTTCCGGTGTCGAGTGGGCCGACCGCGGCGTCGAGGCTCAGTGACTTTGCTCCACTGAAAGTGGTGAGGCCGAGTTGATAGGTCACGAGGTAATGAGCGAAGCACGTGAAGCGGATCGCTCGATGATGAGAATTCGATTTCATTCATTCCGAATGAGACCTCTTTTCGCCGTCCTTTCACCGAAGTGATTGTTGGTAAGTTATTTTCTTGCATTTCGACGGCATTTTGACCGATAATTCCCCTATGGATTACCGCGAGATTATTACAATTGAGCCGGGCAAACGCAGCGGGCAGCCGTGCATTCGGGGAATGCGTATGACGGTGTATGACGTTCTGGAATACTTTGCTTCCGGAATGACGGAAGTCGAGATTTTAGACGATTTTCCGTTTTTGACCCACGATGATATTCTTGCGTGCCTCGCGTTCGCGGCTGACCGTGAGAAAAATCTGTTTGCGATGCAGGCATGACCGCAAAACTCCTTTTCGATCAAAATCTCTCCCCGAAACTGGTCACGCGCCTCGCGGACATATTCCCAAACTCGAATCATCTTTGTTTCCTTGATCTGGATACTTCACAGGATCTCGACATTTGGAATTACGCAAAGACAAATGGTTTTGTCATCGTGACAAAGGATGTAGATTTTGCCGACATGAGCATTCTCTACGGCTTTCCGCCGAAGGTTTTGTGGATGTGCCGCGGAAATTGTTCAACCGCAGAGATCGAGGCAATTCTGCGGGATCATCAAGACTCTATCAATGGATTATCGTCCAATCTCACCTTCGGGATATATTCGCTGTTTTAAGATTCAACTCGGTTCGATCCGGCTAAAGACACGATTTCCGGCAACCATCGTCATTACTACATCTCTCGCATTCGACGCAAAAATGATGGCGGTGTGGACGTCGTTGATGGGTTGTTGGGCGATGTTGGCGAGTGAGATGACGGCGAGGTCGGCTTGTTTGCCGGGGTCGAGGGTGCCTATTATTTTGTCGAGACCGAGGGCCTTGGCGCCGCCGAGGGTGGCGGTTTCTAGCATTTCTTTGGCGGTGATGAAGCGTTTGGTGTCGGGGCGGTTGCGGGCGGCGAGGGCGGCGAAGCGGGATTCTTCGATCAGGTCGCAGGTGTTGTTGCTGGCGACGGAATCGCTGCCGAGGCCGACTGCGATGCCTGCGTCCACGAACGCTTCAAATGGAGCGTAGCCGTGGCCGAATTTGGCGTTGGATTTGGGGCAATGGACGATCTTTGCACCGTTTGCGGCGATCTTTTTAAT
>JBBRUA010000293.1:0-4177 GCA_038248245.1 Pyrinomonadales bacterium
ACATTCTTACGCGTGCTCGTCGGCCTCGGCGCATTCGTCAGCACGATCTTTGTTTTGCTGTCGATGTACACGACCATCACGGAACGCCGAAAGGAGATCGGCATCCTCAAATCGCTCGGCGCTTCAAAATCTTTCATCATCAAAACTATCGAGGGCGAAGCATTTATGATCGGCCTGCTCGGCACTCTGCTCGGATTTGCTGTTTCATTTATTGCCGCATTTGCTATCGGACGCGTCTTCGAACTAGCGTTCGAGTTCAGTGCGAATTGGATCATCTCCGCTATCGTCATCGCCATCGGCGGCAGCCTCGTTGGGGCTCTCTACCCGGCGTGGCGTGCCTCGACTATCGACCCCGTCGAGGTAATGGTCAACGAATAACAAGGCAAAACCGCCTGCATTAGCGAGTCGCACTTCGTCCTCGTTCGGCTCAAAAATAACTTCAAACAAAATCTTGCCTTTTCCCTTCGTCTAAATTATTCTAGTATTCTCGTTTCACCAATGCAACGAAATCTTGATTACAGGATTTACTGAATAGTTTTTATGGCAGCCCTGAGTTTAGTTAGAAGCCTTTCCAGTCTTCAGGAAGAACAAAAATACACTGACGAGATACTGCTCGAAACGGTCGGTTTGTCGTTCGCGAGAGGCTCTATTTCAGAGATCTCAGGCGGAGCGAGCACCGGCAAAACCAGCCTGTCGCTGGCCGTGCTGGCTCGGCTGACTCACGACGGTGAGATCTGTGCGGTAATCGATGCGGCGGGAAGTTTCGACCCGTGCACGGCGAGTCAGGCCGGCGTCGAACTTGCTAATTTACTCTGGATAAAATGCGGCGGAAATATCGAAAAAGCATTTATGTCTGCCGACTATCTGGTGCAGGCAAAGGGTTTCGGCTGCGTTTGGTTAAACCTCAGCGGCCTCTCCGAACGTGAACTTCAGATGGTGCCAAAAACGTATTGGTACCGCTACCGTACCCGAATAAAAGAAACCCCAACCATACTTTTGGTCACCGCCGCAGAACCGGCAACCAGCTCGGCATCACAGCAATCGTTCGTCTTCACCCGCGAACGCACCGAATGGTCCGGCAACGGACGTTTCAAACTACTCCGAGAGTTTCACCTAAAAATGCATTCCCGAAAAGGCTACTACGGCGAACCTTTCCGAACCAAGATCGAAATGGATTATTCGGATGTCTAAACTCTACGGATGCATAATTTCACCTGACGTAAAGAGGGATAAGGATCGGTTGATCTTGGTCGCTAGTCAGTTCTCTTTTTCGATCGAAATGCTGGACGACGGTGTTTTGTTTGATGTCAGCGGGTTGGAAAAATTGATCGGCAAACCGGCTCTGATCGCCCGCAAAATACTTTCTGAGATACAAGTTCAGAATGTACCCGGCAGCATCGCCGTAGCCGAAACGGTGGACACTACCGTTTTGCTCGCCCGTGAAAACAAGGGCTTGAATCACGCCATCGCACTGCCCGACACATTTCAGCAAATGTCTCTGCACGAGCTGAATATCGGCCGTAGTACGCTGAATGTATTCGACGAACTCGGCATTCGAAAGGTCGGCGATCTGCTCGATGTTCCCCACGACGCATTGATCGGCCGTTACGGTCGCGAATTCCGGGACGTGATCGATGTCATCGAGCAAAAAGGCTCGTCGATGCTCACGCCTAACGTCAAAGAAAGCCGCGTCGAGTGGCGATACGAACTCGACTTTGCGGTCGATGATTTCGAACAACTGATCTTCATTATCAATCACGGCCTCGACGATCTGCTCGGGCAGATCGAGCATTTAGGCCTCAGTACCGAGCAGTTGGACATCGCGTTCAAACTGAACAATCAAAATACGCGAAATTACGAGATAAAGACCTCGTTCCCGACGCTTGAGAAAGCATTCTGGCTAAAGCTGATAAACCTTCGCGTCTCGCTCGCTCCGCCGGAGGCAGCGATCCAGGCGGTCAAGGTTGTCGCTCACTTCACCAAGCCTAGGCCAAATCAAAAAGGCCTCTACGCCGTCTCGAGGCCCGAGCCTGAAAGCCTTTTACTCACGATCAACAAGCTCAAAAAACTCGTCGGCGAGGACAACGTCGGGGTTCCGACCCTGCTCGATGAACGCCTGCCCGAAGCATTTGCCTTGGGCGCCGAACTCCTCCCGCAGGGCAAGGAATCACTGAACGCAAGGACTGAGAAAGCGATCATCGCCTTCTCGTATTACAAACCGCCGCTCAGGGCCGAGGTTCTCGTCAGAGACGCCCGTTTGATCTTTATTAAGACCCGAATTTTCAGTGCCCACGTCCTAAAATACAGCGGCGTCTGGAAGGCGAATTCAAAATGGTGGGACCGCTCGTGGAGCACCCAGGAATGGGATGTCGAGGTCGAAGATCACGGCGTTTACCGCCTCTGCAAAGTCGATAAACAATGGTTCCTGGCAGGTGAATATGACTAAACGGAGTGCGGACACTCCTGTCCGCATGGCCGGCTCCTCCGACCATAAATACGCCGTTGCTTAGATAGTTGACGCCCTCAATAACGTCACGCCGGAGGAACCGGCATATCGGACAACAGTGTCCGTACTCCTTATGTTTTACGAGCTTCACACACGATCGGCCTTCAGCTTTCTCTCCTCGGGATCACAACCGCAGAGACTGGTGGCACGCGCAGCGGAATTAGGCATGCCGGGAGCAGCCTTGCTCGACCGCGATACTGTCTCCGGAGCCGTAAAATTCCATTTCGAGGCCAAAGCACAAGGTATAAAACCGATCATCGGAGCCGAGATCACGATGGCTGACGGCAGTCTGCTGCCGCTCGTTCCACTGTCCCTGAAAGGCTACCAAAACCTTTCAAGGCTGATCACAACTATTAAACTTCGCCACAAAAAAGGCGAGCATTTTGCGACTCGACAAGATATTGAGCAGCATTCGCAAGACTTGATCTGCTACACCGGCGGAGCGGACGGTTTTATTCATAACAGTATAAAGAACGGCCGCGGCCAGATCGATCTGGCATGGCTCAACTACGTCTTCGAGAAGCGACTCTACGTCGAATTGCAGCGGCACTATCTCAGGCACGAAGAAGATATTAATTACACACTTCTAGGCTACGCTCACAAACTCAACGTTCCATATTTCGCAAGCAATGGCGTATATTTCGCCGACCAACACGACCGCGAGCTGTTCGATGTTTTCACCTGCATCAAAAATCACACGACCATCTACGAAGCCGGTAAATTGCTCTCTGAAAATAGTGAACGTCACATAAAAAATAGAGTGCAAATGCTCGACCTCTTCGCAGACATACCCGAAGCAGTCGACGTTACCAACGAGATCGCCTCTCGCATTGATTTCTCTATGGACGAGCTCGCCTACGATTTCCCGTCCTATTGCGTGCCGTCAGGCGAAACGATGGATTCTTATCTCAGAAAAAAAACCGAAGCCGGGGCGAGAGAAAGATATCGGGATAAACATGCGGAGATTAAGGCTCAGGTTCAAGGCCGGCTCGACAAGGAACTCGACCTGATCTCGCGAAAAAAGCTGGCGGGATATTTTCTGGTGGTCTCGGACATATCTGACTATTGCCGTAATACTATAAAAATCCTCTCCCAGGGTCGCGGATCAGCAGCAAACTCCGTTGTTTGCTATGCCCTCGGGATCACAGCGGTCGAACCTATCGAAGCCAAACTCTTATTCGAGCGGTTCCTGTCCGAACACTACGAGCAGTATCCCGACATCGACATCGACCTGCCGTCCGGTGAAGACCGCGAAAAAGTGATCCAACAGGTTTACAAAAAATATGGCGAGCGTGGTGCGGGAATGACGGCAAATGTCATCTCATATCGCGGCAAATCAGCCGTGCGTGAGGTCGGCAAGACCTTCGGATTCGGTTCCGATGCTCTCGGGAAACTCTCACAGCTGAATTCGCATTATGAAACATTCAAAGGCGACGAACTCAATGCTCGTCTAAAAGAGAAAGGCTTTGACCCGAACGACAATATTAGATTTGCGAAGTTCGCCGAATTATATCAGCGGATATTGGATTTTCCACGTCATTTAGGACAGCATTCCGGCGGGATGGTCATTTCTTTGAATCGCCTCGACGGCATCGTTCCGCTCGAACCGGCATCGATGGAAAACCGCAATATTATTCAGTGGGACAAAACCGATTGTGAAGAGCTAAAAAT
>JBBRUA010000294.1:0-4156 GCA_038248245.1 Pyrinomonadales bacterium
ACTGACGGAACGCCTGAGCCAGTCGACCCGCTCGACGGCAATTACCTCGTCGGCGGCGTCAAATGCAGCGTTGAAACTACAAAAGGCGGATACTGGGCGCGTGTCAAATGCGACGATCAGGCTAACTTTCAGATCGTCGACACCGAAACAATGACCTTTGGCACCTTTAACAAAAAGGAAAAAGGACGACGCGGCCAGTTTATACTGGCTGAAGACCGCACGATTCAAAAGTTTATCGATGCCTCGGGCAAAGAGATAAAGGTGAGCCGGATCAAGTAGCTCAGCTATTGAGTATGGACACCAAAAAGGGACGTCAAAAATGGCGTCCTTTTTTGTCTTGGCTTGTTGCGTGTTGTGCAACACGCTATAATAAAATGGATGATCCGATCGTTTCGACATAAAGGGCTCAAGAAATTTTATGAGTTAGGAACGGTCGTTGGTATTCAGCCTCAGCATGCGAAACGGCTTCGTATGCTGTTGGCAGCTTTGGATACGTCGCAAAGCATCGAAGATGTGGATGTACCGGGCTTTCGGCTACATCCACTGAAAGGAACAGAGCGCGGCCGCTGGTCTATATGCGTAAACGGCAATTGGCGTTTAACGTTCGAGTTTATTGATGGACATGTATATGTCCTGGACTATGAGGATTACCACTAATGAGTATGCACAATCCACCACATCCGGGCGAATTTATTGCCGAGGTTTATCTCGAACCTAATAAAATCAGCGGGCGCGAGCTGGCCGTCGGGCTCGGCGTTTCTGCATCGACGCTACATCGGGTTCTTAACGGAATGAGCGCCGTCAGCCCGGCAATGGCTCTTCGTCTCTCAAAGGCGTTGGGTCGTTCACCTGAAAGCTGGCTGTCTATGCAATCAAACCATGACCTGTGGCTAGCAAGGCGAGTTGTCAAACTCGATAAGATCGGCAAGATCGAACTGTCGGCAAGATGACATTATCATTCCTCTCAAAATCTTGTTTTTTCTTTTATTTTCACTATATGCATTAACTGGTTTTGGCGTAGCGAGATTAGCAAGCCAGAACAGCAATCGCTAAATCTTCTCGCCAAACTAATCGCAAATGCTATAGGCTCCGGTAACGGTCCAGGCGATTCTGGACTGGTTTTTTGCATAAAGGGAAAGCCAGTATGGCCGACTTACAACGACCATATAGCGAGCCCCCTTCCTACCGTTCGGACGCCAGTGATAGACAATCCGACCTAACGTTTTCTTGGTTTGAGTTAGTTGAATTGGAGTTTTCGCTCTGGATTTGAGAAGTGAGGCTAACTCCTCGGAAGCAACCCGTTTCGGATCGGTGAATCTCCAAGCAATATCTCCGCTTTCGGCCTTTCCTTGCGTCTCGATGTCCGATTGGGGGTTGTCATCACGCAATATTGTATAGCTTCCGCAACCTTCGGTGTCAGTATCGGGTTGGTCAACAGATGCGCCATAATCTAAGTCGGCTCTGTCGTGCGGGGCGAATGAAATGACACGCTGAATTACGAAAAGACTTGCCATGCCCATGTGGCCATAACCACCCCAATGTTCAGTTCCATTGGCCCATTTCTGTTTGGTTCCCGAGAAATATCTCCCAACCATCGTCGCGTGAACAATGGAGTTCGGTTTGCTTTGAAAGAGTCCGTCAAATTGTTTAAATTGCTGATCATTAACTAACGGAATGTGAACATTCTCAACGACCAAATCATCGGGCCGCGAGCGTTCCGACGTTTCATCGCAACAATATATGGTACCAGTTCTCGTTGTTCCGCCAATTTCAACCCATATGGCAAATCGCTCGTTACAACTTTGGTCAAACAGGAATGAGTCTTCGAAACCTCGAGAGACAAAACCAGTGATTTCGATCAATTTTTGATTGAAAGCAGCCGGATCTTTCGCAAGTTCGCACACGGAAGTTCTGAGCGGGATTTCCGTTTTGTCATCTGACGGCGGCAAATGAAAGATATAACCGTCACCTGATACTGTCTGACAAGCTAAATTGAGAAGAAATAGTGCAATGAGTGGGATTTTTAACATAATCATTCAACCGCATTTTTTATCCTTCGATGCGATTGCTATGACTTTCGGTTGTAGTCGGTGAAGTTCCAGCATCGATCTAGAACTAACTCAAATAGCCTCTAAACTTTTCCTTCGTCGCAGCGTATTTCGGGAAAATTTGGGCGAGATCGGTGCTGCCCAGGTGTTTGGCTGAGGCCTCGGCGAAGATGTCGCGGAAATCGGTGGTGACGGCGAGGTCGCGGCCTTCGTTGAGTTGGTCCGGAGCGAGGCCTTTGAAATCGCCGTAGACCTTTCCGCCTTTGACGGAGTTGCCTAGAATAAGCATCGCGTTGGCGTGGCCATGATCGGTGCCGCGGCTGCCGTTTTCGCGGGCTGTTCTGCCGAATTCGGACATTGTTATAAGGACGACATCATCCATTCGTTTGTCGAGATCGGTAGCAAACGCGGCGATCGACGCTCCGAAATCACGCAGCAGGTTGGCAAGTTGACCCTGCGACGCATTCTGCCCGAGCGACTGATTGACGTGCGTGTCCCAGCCGCCCATTTCGGCGAAAGCGACCTCGAGGCCGATGCCGGCCTTGATCATCTGTGCGATCTGCCTTAGCGAGCGCCCGAGCGACGAATTCGGATAGACCGCTCCGTTCTCCGGCTTGTATCGCGAGGGATTCGCCTGTTTCAGATAATTGACCGCCTCAAACGTTTCCTTGCCCGTCTCGTTCAACGAATCGTTAATATTTTGCTGATAAACTCCCTCAAATCCGCCCTTAAGATTATTCGAATAAGCTCCGGCCTTGATCGTGAAATCAGCGAGGTTCGTCATCGCGATCGATGGTGCACGGCCGTAGAGCGAACGCGGCGTCTGTTGCGTCATCGACACGGCCCGAAACGGCGAATCGTTCTTCGACTTCTCGAACTGCATTACGCGATTGAGCCAGCCGTCCTTGGTGCCTTTGTTGCCGGGCGTGCCCGATTCCATATAGTCCTGAGCGTCAAAATGCGAACGCGTATTGTCCGGCGAACCGACCGCGTCGATCACGGCAAGCTGTTTGCTTTTCCAAAACGACTCAAGCGGTTTGAGTGCCGGATGCAGGCCGAAAAAGCCATCGAGGTCGATCGCTCCGTTCGCTTTGCCGGGCGCCTGGATCGCGATCGTCGGGCGCAGTTCGTAATACGACTTGTCGCCGTGCGGCACGACCATATTCAGCCCGTCGACGGCCCCGCGTTGAAATATCGTGACCAGCACTTTCTTCTTCCCGTAACCCTTAGCCGCCGTCTGGGCACTCGCAAACTGATGCAAATACTCCGGCGCCGCCGCCATCAACCCAAACGCCGCGAACCCGATCCCGCCCGTCTTCAAAAAATATCGTCTGTCCATAATAATTACCTCGGACATTGAATGCCGCTATTACTTAGACGCAGAGAAAACAATCTTGGCCTAAATTCTTCGCAGACGTTTGCACGCATCTGGCGGTACGTGTTCTTGGCTTCTGAATTCTAACTTCTGACTTCTAACGCCTGCCTACCGGCTACTCCACAATGATCTCATCAACGAAAATAAATGCGTCGTCACCTGCTCCCGGGTGCCACAACGGGATCTTGCCTAGGTTGTAGGCGTGGACGCGGACGTAGCGTGCCTTGGTGGGCGTGATCGACTGAACGTAGTCGCGGATCTGTTCTTTCATATCGTCAGGTGCGACGTCAGTTTTGATGTCGGCGACTTTTACAAAATTTATGCCGTCGAGCGACGTTTCAAAAACGATCCGCGTCGGCATCCAGATCCACGAACGCGCGTTCTGCAAAAATCCGCCGCCGAGTTTGCTGATGGTCGTTTCTTTTTGCAGATCGATCGTCGCCACCAGATCCTGCGGCTGATAACCCTGCCACTCGCCGCTCGCAAAATTCACCGTCCCCCGAATCCCATCGATCAACCCCTCATCCCCGCCGCCGTTGTATTGGCGGTTGTATTTTGAGTCGATGGCGACCGTCCAGTTGTTTGGTTTTTTGATAAATCCCGCCTCAACCGGAAGGCTTTCCTGACCATTCGGGCCTACGGTCTTTGCGTAGATCGTAGTGGTCGAATTCACTTCGAAGGGGCCCGTATACGTCATCCAAGGCGGATCTATCCGATCCGTCCCGAACATGAT
>JBBRUA010000295.1:0-4141 GCA_038248245.1 Pyrinomonadales bacterium
TCCCAATGTTATGGGAAGGTATTTAACGAACTTCTTTTTGACGCGAAAACTCAGATTTCTATTCATCAGGCGAGTGGCCAAATTGACGAAGCTGAAAATCGGTTAAGTTACTTAGTCGTTTCTCGTGGTACATTTTTGAAGTGGGAAACAACAATAAGGAAAGCGGTTCAGTTCATAACTTCCTCACCCCTTTTAAATTCTGACGATGTTCACGTAGATATAATGATAGCGGTAACAGTCAGTTCGAATTCAATTACCGAGGCTGACAAAGATGCGTTGGCAAAAGCCCTAAAGTTTCTGCGAGTGAAAGTATCTTTTATTAGCACTAACGGCTAGCTAAACATAATGAACGCTAAGCTTTATATTTCCGCTCAAACCACTTTACGGTGAACTTCTAACATCGCAAGGTGTTCTCCTAACATCGCAAGGTCGTCTTCTAACATTTCAAGGTTGTCCCCTAACGTCGCATGGTGTTGTTCGAACGTCGCAGGGTCTTGTTCGAACGTCGCGAGGTATTGTTCGAAAAACGCAAGGTCTTGTTCGAACGTTGCAAGGTCTTGTTCGAACATTGCGAGGTGTTGTTCTAGCATTGCAGGGTGATAGGTTCGGAGTGGGAATTTTTGGTTGGTTTACCTTTTTGGGTGGGCGGAATGGGTTGATTTTTGGGGATGGTTTTGGGGTGGTTCTGGGTGAGGATCGGGGGCGTTTGGGGGTGAGATCGGGTAGGTTTTGGGAATTTGGGCGGGAATTATTTTTTTGAGGGTTCGTCAAAACTCGATATAGGGCAGTAAAACACTGGGTTTCGAGGGTTGAAAAAAAATATTGCGTATTGCCAGGTAGGCATGGTACCGTTTAGATAGCTCAGAAGGGGACTCGGTTGGATGAGAGACCTGAACGGAGATGAAAGCCGCGAAAAGTGTTGAAACTGATCGCACGTGTTCCATCGAGATCCTTGAGCCGACAGCGTCACCAAACGTCGCTGTCTTTGACACACTGAGCTGTTCTTTGCCGAACCGCTCTCCTCAGCAGTAAACCTCACGCGGCAATCTTCATCGCTTTTCCGTTCTCAAAAAACTCACTCACAACTGAATAATCCTTGCGGGGTCGAAAAGTCGCCGGTTCGTGTCTGCACAGCGGTGTTCGCCAAACGTGAAACCGCTCGCACACAAACCATCCTTGAACTTTGACCTATTTTTCTACGGAGGAGATCATATGAAACAACTCAATCCACGGTGGTATAAAACCACCATTCAGGAAGAAGCAGCTTGGTGGGAAAACTTCGATACGCAGTTCGCGATCGTCGCCGCGTCGCTTGGCTTTCGGGGAAATGAGACGGCAACCGTCGCAGCCGACGCCGCGGTCGTGGTTAAGCTCGCGACCGTGTCCGTCCAGCTCAAGGCATATCGCCGTGCGGTGACGCAATATCAAAACACGATATTGACCGGCGCCATCGGTTCGGCGACACCGGCCTTCCCTGCCCTGCCGACCTATGGCGAAGCCGCCCCGGTGCCGACCGGCATCTATGCCCGGCTCAATAATCTGGTGACGGCGATCCGCATTTCACCTGGCTATAACGAAGAGATCGCCGCTTTGCTCGGTATTCTGCCGTCAAGCCGACCATTACCACCGGTCGACGATCTACAACCGGTCGTTAAAATGACCGCAATGCCCGGCTCGACGATGCAGGTCACATTCACCCGCGGCAATACCGCCGGAGTGTTGGTCCAGACCAAGCTCGATAAGGCGGAGACCTGGGACGATGCCGGACGTTATTACAGTTCACCGGCCGAGATCGTCGTCCCAAAGAACGCCGCCGGCCTCCCGCGTAGCGTTCAGGTTCGCGCCCGATACGTCGAAGGCAGAGGCAACCTACTCGTCGGCCAATTCTCCGACGTCGTCTCCGCCGCCACCCAACCGGAGATCTAACCAACTGCTCGAAAATATAACCATCAGCTCGATGGCCTGCCCCGAATATCCCTTCTTTTTACCAAGGAAGGGATTTTTTATTGCATGGATAAAGATAAAAAAGCGTCGATCACGTCTCGATTAGGAGGCGTGATCGACGCATAGGTGTTTCGCCGTATGCGGCTCAGTTATTCCTGGGCCGTGAACGAAACCTCAGACAGATCACCCGAGACCGTAACGATCTGCGAGGGATTTGCGAAGCTGTAACGCTTTGTTGTGACCTGGATAACGACATTCTGCCCGGCGGTGATGTCTTCGAAACTGTAATAGCCAAAGCTGCCGGTCCGTGCCGTACGCGTCGTGCCGTTCGGCTCGGTCAACCGAACAATGGCACCACGAATGCCGTTGCCATTTGCAGTCGTGATCCGTCCGGCCACCGACGCCTGAGCTGCCGACGGCACCAGATATCCAAGTGCAAATGGAGAAAGCGATGTCATTCCGCTGGTGCAAGCCGCGGCGAGCGTATTGCCCGTTGCCGCCCGATTAACCCACACTCCGCTTTCGAGATGATAGATGCGCAGTGCCGCAGGATTCAGCGGAGCTAAACTTGGAACATTGAAGCAAACCTGCACATCGTTCGGCGAAGCGTTTTGATATACGGCAGTTGTCGAAATATCGTACGCCAAACCAGTGAAAATAACGCCAGCCGGTAATTTGGGCAACATACCCATATCGAGTCCGCTCTCGGTAGTAACGCCCGCCGTCGTCACCTGCTGAAACGTCACTGTCGCCGCTGATAACTGAACGGTTGTCGGTGCAAGACTCCCGAATGTTTCCATTTTTGCAGTGCGGAGTAGGTTTGCCGGTGTTGCGACGGATTTCAATTTCCCGGCAGTTCCGGCGTTGTAAACGGCTGCGATTTCCGACGGTGAAAGAGCGCGGCTGTAAAGCGAAACTTCATCCGCCTGACCGTTCAGGAATGAGCCGAGAGTGTTGTTATCAAGCTCCCCGCCTATTAAAAGCGGATGCGGATTTATTGTGTCATAGAAAATAGGTAGATTTGTTGCCGCCGTAGCGATTTGCACGCCGTTGACGAAAAAGCGGTGCGTATCGGCGGCATCATCAATCGTGTAAGCGAAGTGATACCAAGTTCCGAGGTTCGGCGTAAATCCGGTCAACAGCGTGTCAAATCCGCCCGAACTGTTGCCGTGTCCGCCGCGCAACTCTCCATTTTGATACCAGATAACATACGAATTAGAGTTGTTGCCGACGAGCGGTTTCGAGACGAAGTGGGGACTGCCCGACAGAGAGTTGGCTTTAAACCAGCCTTCTATCGTAATGTTTGCCGGACGGTGACTTGCGTCGTCCGCGATTTCGACGTAATCGTCTGAGCCGTCAAAGCGAAACGCCTGACCGACTTTCCCGACGGCGAAGGTCGCACCGTTCACTGTAATCGGGTTAACTTCAATAATCCCACGAGAAACAATGCAGTGTATACTTCCATTTCTGCAGTCGTTCCATTGACCATTGGTGAGCATCGACACGAAGTCTTCATCGTTGGAATTGTTCGGTTCGCCGGGTGACCAGTTGGTATAGCTGAACGCTTCGCCGGTCGACCAAACAAAAGTGCCTTCAGCGGCTTCATCGTTCGCTCCGAGCCAGTATTGAACACCATTCGGCGGGGCGAAATTGGTGGTAATAAAATTCTGCTCCGCAGCATCGGTTATGGCAACTAGATTCCCGCCGTAACTCTGAGCTTCCGCCTGCGCTTGCACCCACGTCTGACCGCCTGAACTCAGAAAATAAATATGTCCGTTAAAGACTATTCCTGCCGGAGTCGTTACGTCGTCACCTGTATAGAAACCGACCAGATTCGCGGCCGGATTCAATGGCGAAGGTTTGCACTTGCCGCTTTGTCCGGTGTTGTAGATTGACAAAATCTCCGAAATTGAGAGTGCAGTGTTGTATATACCGACTTCATCAATTTGCCCGACAAAGTTTGCTGCTGGAGAAGTAACGTGCTTGCCGATAAAAAACGGTTCGGCGTTTGAAAGGTCGCTTTGAAATCCAGTCGGGTTTTGCGTACCAACCGACATTCCGTCAACGAAGAATTTGAGTCCCGCAGAATTATCACGATCAACGCTTACGGCAACGTGATGCCATTGCCCGTCACGCAAATCTGCACTTGAAGAGATATAGTTACCAAAATTGATTCCGTCATTAATCTGAAGGGTCA
>JBBRUA010000296.1:0-4133 GCA_038248245.1 Pyrinomonadales bacterium
AAATACGCGGGCGGCGACGTAGCCGCTGTCGAAAAAGATCGCTCCGATCACAGCTTCAAGCGTGTTCGCAAGAAGTGCCTGTTTCTTACGTCCGCCCGTTTTTTCCTCGCCCCTTCCGACGCGAATGTACTGCCCGAGTTCAAGCGTCGCCGCGATTCTCGCGAGCGTTACCGTACTTACGAGATGATGCTTCATCAGCGTTAGATCGCCCTCACTTAGGGATGGATTATTTCTAAAGACCTGCTCGGCAATTGCGAGGCCGAGTACCGAGTCACCGACAAACTCTAACGACTCATTTTCCGTCCGACGTATTTCTTCATCAGTCGCCGAAGGCATATTCTCAAAGGCCCACGAACGGTGGGTGAGGGCTCGTTCCAGAAACGCCAGATCAGCGAATTTGTGTCCTGTTAGATTTTCGAGTTTCGAGAGATTTGCGGTCATCATGTCTAATACTATTTAGTATGTGGCAAAAATGAAAGCCGGACGCTTATAAATAAGGCGTCCGGCACGATTTTCAGAACAGTAAGAAAGCACTTTTATTTCGTAACTTTCTTGATAGCGACTGGCTTCTTAACTGCCGATCCAGCAGGCTTCGCTACCGTCGAAGGTTTGGCGGCTGGAACCGCTGGCTTTACACTCGGTGCCACCGAAGGTTTCGCCGTTGTCGCCGGGACGGGCGCCGCCGGCATCGTCGAAGCAGTGGGATCAGTGTCAGATACGGGAGCGATCGGCGTCGTCGGGTTCGTCAGCGGCTTTCCGACAGCAGAATCGATCCAAGCGTTAAGGGAGTCGCCCTTTTCAAAGCGGATCTTATAAATGTCCTGAAGACTCTTATACAAACTCGCTTTGTACGCGGCACTCTTAGGGTCTGTGGCGAGCTTATAAGCTCGTGAATAGACCTCTAAAGCTCGCTCTGCAGTTCCGTTCACTATGGCGACTTTAGCCTTGATGCCCTCTACCTTCTCTTTTTTGACCTCGTCGGTATCGGTATCGCTCTGTGCCTTCACCAATGCCTGAAGTTCTTGGATCTGTTTGTTTAATTCATCAACGTAGTACGAAGCCATTGACTCGTAAACGAGCGGGTTGCCTTTCGTATCGCTATTGTACTGCGCGGCCTTGTAGAGGTACGGAAGAGCTTCTTTTTTATTCTTCTCACCGTACTGGTAAATGTATCCAATCGTGTAATTCAGCCATCCGAGGGCGTTTTCTTTATTATTGTACGCCCATCCAAAGATGCCGAAGTTTTTCGAGGTCTTGCCTGCCTCAAGGGCAGTGATTGCCTGCCGTGCGTACTTGAGGGTATCGGCGTTGTACTTAAAATTCTTCTTGAACGACTCATCGTATCCGATCGATCCGAGGACGATCATCACATCGAGCTGATCCGGCACGATTGCGAGGATTTCCTTTCCGACCGTGTAGGTCTCATCGTACGCCGGAGGTTTGGCACCTACACTAGCATCGAATTTGGTGTAAAGACCTTGAAGTTTGGCTTTACTTTCGTCGTCCTTTATCTTTTTTTCCATGCCTGGAAGATAACTTTTCAGATAGTCGACGAAATCCTTTTGCGTCGCACACGAACCGTACTTTTCGATGTACTGTTTACCCGCCTCGACCGCGATCTTTCGCTCCGCGATACCTTTTCCGTAATTTTCGCGGAACTTCGCATCTAAAGCGGCGATCGCATCGCCCTCAGAACATACGTCCTGCGCAAAGGTTGCCGTTGCTCCGACGGCGAAGATTGCCGCCAGCAAAACCGTTAATGTTGTGAATCTAAAAATCGTTTTCATGTATCCCCTTCCTCCGCCTCAATTGTGGCGTGTAAAATATGTTTTTCGCGAAGTTCCGCGCTTCGGTTTCGCGTGAAATCAGATGATGAATAATTTCGAAAAGTTGCAAGCTTTTGCGAATCGAGAGCCATTCGAGAAGCGAATAATTTTTAATTGCTTATGTTCACGAAAATTAAATAATCCCGTAATTTCTACATTTGTGTCAAGCCAAAAGCTAGTTCACGTCAACAAAAAGCACCAAAATCCCGGAATGCCCGGCAACGCTTTGGTGCTTTTGTAAAAACGGCGTTTTTATTAAGGCTGAACTATCCGTTCGCGCTTTTTCTTCGGCTCTTCGTTAACGAGAGTGGTTTCCGTCTGATCCTTTGAATACGTTATCACTACAGGCGGGAAAGATGTGGGTTTAGAACTGCCTGTTTTCTCGATGAGCTTTTTCGGAACGACTGGACGCGGCGCACTTTGGATCACTATGACATTGCGTCCGTCGATCTGCGGAGCCACGGTATCGGCCAAGTTCTCGCCCCGAATGTCTGCATCGTCAGTATCTTCGTCTTCGTCAGCCTTTGCAAGCGTAACAGCGGCTCCGTTTCTCGGTTGAAGGTGAAACTCGGTCTGTGCAAGATTTCGGTCGCTGCGGACGATCTGCGTCGCGAGCTTCTGATAGATCTGAGCGGCGATGGCGGCTGCGAAACGCCCGCGTTCGCTTTGGCCACGGGTAATGACTGCGACAGCATATTTAGGCTTTTCAATCGGTGCGACCGACGCAAAAAGTCCGACCCACGAACCTTTATCGATGCACGAACCGGTCTTGCCGGCCACCCCGAGCGACTGATTCATATTACGCCGGGCAGTGCCATACTCTGCCGTACCCATCATTCCCGGAATCATACGGCGAACGTTTTCCTGAGGAAGACCGACCTTCGCCTTGTAAAAAGTTTGGAATCTCGCCTGCTCTATGTTATTTCGCGGGATTCTAGGCAATACGCGGTTACCACCGTTCGTGATCGCCGATACCATGACGGCAAGTTGGATCGTCGAAACCTCAGTGTCGTCTCCATGCGAATAAATACGTGCGTTATTGTTGCTATATGGAAGGCGTCCGGCGGTCTCACCTTCGAGATTTACTCCGGTGGGTTCGCCGAGACCGAGCTTTCGGCCATATTCAACTAGCTTCGTGTTGCCAATATTTGATCCGGCACGCTGAAAATATGCATTGTCAGAAAAAGCGATCGCATCATCGAGATTCCGGCGAGTCGAGATGTTACGAACCGCACCGTTTTCTTTGCTTATCACGCCTTCGTTAAGACCGGCGGCGGCAGTGACGAGTTTGATCGTCGAACACGGGCGGATGCTACTTCTGACCGCCCAGTTTTGGTTAACGATCGTCAGAACCTTTCCGGTCTGAGCCTCCATGACAACGACCGAGCCGGCGTGTGACCCAAGAGCGTTAATGGCGGCGGCACGAATAGCGAGGTCCTCACCATCGATATTGTCGTTAGATATATTGGCAACGGTCTCAGTGCGAAGGCCGCGTTCAAAGGCTAATTTACGGGCACGACCCTCGCGGGCCGCCTGTTCGCGGCGACGTTGCTCGGCAAGTATCGCCTGTCGTCTCTCTTCCGCTTTTCGTCGGCGTTCCGCCTCGGCTACTTTGTTGGCCGCTGCTTTTTTTGGATCCTTTTTATCCTTCGCGTCTGCCCCGCGTTTTGATCTCGAATCGGCAACCTGTTCCTTTTCCTTTCGTTTATTTTTATTGGCATCCTTTGCCGACACGGCAGTCTTCTTAGTGATGACGGCCTTCTTTGCGGCAGGAGCTTTTTTTACAGACGCCTTTTTTGATTGAGCGGCGGCATCGACCGAAACGGCAAAAACTACCGCAAGGATCGCAATAAGCGAAGCTACGCGGACTTTTTCGGGGAACATTAACTTCATGCTGTACCTCGGACTAATTGAATTGGAGATTGTTTGAGGAGAAAGAAATTCCTGTCATACATCGAATAATTTAGTCTGATCAGGAATTTGCGTTCAAACTAACCAAAACTATAACATTCAACCGATGGGCGTTGCAAGCGGCTTATTTTTCATATTTTAGATGAATTTTCTAAATACATTTCGCGGACGGCTTCTGGTTATATTGGCATTTTTGCTGATAGCAACGCTGAGTGTGCAGTTCTATTTAAATCTGGTCACTCAGGCAAAGAACAGCGACCTCAGCGAAGCCCAAACCCGAGCACTCGTCGCCGGGATCACGATCGGCTCGAACGGCATCACGTCAAGTGAGTATATGGACGAGCTAATAAAGCGGGATGATCGCACCTTTTTTGATGAGGCCGTCGCCGACCGTGT
>JBBRUA010000297.1:0-4109 GCA_038248245.1 Pyrinomonadales bacterium
AAAGTTATCTAGATGAATTGAAAGATCCGCGGTCGGTCATGTTCCGGCTTGAATCTGAAGAAAACGCTACGATCGGATTCATCGTGGGGCGGATCGTTCCGGCGGCGGATGACGAAAGCTCAGTCGATGCGGATATTTATAACATCGCGGTCAATGAGGAAGTTCAGAACCGTGGGAATGGACAGTTTCTGCTTGATGAATTCCTTTCGAAATGCCGTCAATTATTCGTCCGGAGCATCTGGCTCGAGGTTCGCGAGTCTAATACGAATGCCATCAAGTTTTACAAAAGAAATGGATTCTTCGCCGTCACGACCCGCAAACATTTTTACACAGATCCGCCGGAACACGCCTTGCTTATGCGGCTCAATTTGATTCCTCCGGTTACGGATGCGGAATAAAAATGCGCTTGATATATGCTTCATATTTGATAAACTCAAACTTAAGCCTGCTACCAAACCGTTAGATTGCGGAGATGAACCAGGTGAGATATTTTTTGATAAGTGAGGGAGAAAACGATATGGACTTACAGACAGCAAATCCGATAAAGGACGAATTGTTAAAGACCGACTCGACCTTTAGAGATCTTGTGCACAAACACGAAGGCTACGAAAAACGACTTGTGGAATTAGCGCATCTGACCTATCCCAGCGACGACGAACAGCAGGAAGAAGTTCTGCTTAAGAAGAAAAAGCTACTTATTAAAGACGAGATTTACGAGATAATCCAGAAGCACGATACTGGGCACTAGCGTTAACAAAAAAATACTATTATCTTAACGGCATCCGGTCTATTTGGCGGATGCCGTTTCGCTTTTGCAGGGCTTTGTCGCGAATGAATATGCAGAGCCGTTTGATGTGAACACGGGGCGATCCGGCGTTAAGTCGGGAATGTTGACGGTCTCGGTCGGCTGCGGCATCGAAATCTGACCCAACGTTTTGCCTTTTTTAAGTTCTGCAAGGACGGCGGTATCGCTGCCGTAGGTAAAGATTAAAAGTGTGTTGGCACCCGTGAATGAAACGTCGGCGATGCGTCCGGCCATGCGTTTTTTCCAGAGCACTCCGCCGCCGTCGCGGGTCAGGGAGTAGATAAAATTGTCGAACGAGGTGACGATCAGTGCGCCGTTTGCTTCGTATATGCCGCTGATCTGAGCGCCGGTCCGAAATTTCCAGTTTGCGTCAACCGCAACTACGTTTCCTCTCGAATCGCCGTACACGATCCGTCCATCAACCGTGCTGCGAACGGCGGTCGGCGTTGATTCGGCCTTTACGGTAAGATCGATCTCGCCGGTTGCCGCTTTGAGCCGGAGTATTTTGCCATCAATCGTGCCGAGAACTATTGTTCCGCCGCCGATATAAGCTTCGCCGACGACTCCGCCGGTTGGTTTGCGGTTCCATTTTTGTGCGCCGCTTGCGGAGTCAATTCCATAGACATCGCCGCTTTTAGAAACTACGATGATGAGGCCGCCGTCGGCACCGATCTTGAATGAATCCGCCGGTGCGAGCGAGATTGAAAGGCTCGTGATACCTGTTTGCTTGCTTAAAACTCGCAAATTGGATTCACGCGGTTTCGAAGCGTCGGTCGGAACTGAATCGGTTACAACAAATAATCCAGCGTCGCCCACAGCCAGATTCGAAGCGATCTCGCCGCCAAGTTCGCTCGACCAGAGTTTAGAACCGTCGCTGATGGAAATTGCTGCGATCTTTGCGCCGGCCGAGCCTAAGTAGGCGTTGGTGCCGTCCGTTACGATCGTTGAAAATCCGCTCTCCGGTTCGGCGTACGCCCAGCATTTATTGAATTCGACGGTGGCGTCGTTTTTATCTTGAGCATGGGCAGGAATCGGAGAGAGACTTGTGGCGATCAATATCAGTAAGGCTAGTAGGGAAGTCGTGAAGCGGCACATTGGCGAATCTATTTTACGGACAAAAGCAATTTTATCACACAGAGCTTATCGTGCTATTCTGATGGCTAAAGTTTCCAATTAGTTTACAAAAATTACAAATAACGCGAGGTATCTATGTCTTTCAATAAAATTATTCTAGTCGGTAACCTGGGCCGCGACCCGGAACTTCGTTACACGCCGGGCGGCGACGCAGTGTGCAACTTTTCTATTGCTACAAACGAAAAGAAAAAAGATAAGTCCGGTGAATTTCAGGATGTTACCACTTGGTTTAAGGTAACGCTTTGGGGCCGACAGGCTGAAACTGCTTCAAAATATCTCTCGAAAGGCCGACCGGTTTATATCGAAGGTCGCTTGCAACTCGAAGAGTGGACGGATCGCGATGGAAAAGAGCGCACGACGCTTGGCGTTCGGGCAACTGACATGCAGTTTATCAGCGCCGGACAGGGTGAGGGCGGCGGTGGCGGATACAGCGGGAATCAACCGGATGACCATGACAGCGGTTTTACCGGTGCTCCGCAGGCGTCTTCGGCTTCGTCGGGTTCGGCTTCGTCCTCGCCGGTAGCGGCGCCGGCCGGGGCGGACGACGATATTCCGTTTTAGAGACTCGTTGAAGAATTCTTAGTACATTCGACGAATTGATACGGCTGGGTTTTCTCGCCGTTCTTTTTAACCGCTGCTATTACGCAAATAAAATGTTTAAATCGAAACTGACGTTGATTGAGATCGCTGCATTGATGGTCGCCGCCGGAATTACTGTTTACCTGATGCTGCGAAGCGCGGCCTGGGTCGTTGACGGCGGGACTCTGGCGTTTCTCGCCTGGGCCGTGTCGCCGTATTTGATCTTTCATCTGGCGGGGCGTTTATTTCGCAAGTTCTTGCCCGTACCGCATCTGGCGGTCATCACACTCATCATCGCTTTGCTGATGCTCGCGTTTTCGGCGACGGTTTATTTTTCGGTAATCTGGGGCAGTTCATCGACGGAAGCACTTATCTTTCTCGTCGTCCCGGTTTACCTCTACATCGGCAGTATTTTCTTATTAACCTTAGGCACCGCCATCGCGTGGTTCCTAAGGCCGAAACACGCCCGGTAGGGAGTGTGTGGAATTTGCCGTAGGGGTATACCAGTTCCTCACACCCATTCACCCATATTGCGTTTTTTTTCGGAGCTTAATTGAGCATTGTAAGTAATATGCCAACGCATAAAGGCCCTGCCGCGAACAAGGTAGCGATCCACCAAAATTTTGAGGAGTCCTGACGTTTCTCAATGCGATGAAGAATCGTACCGATCACACCAAGCAAAAAGCTCAATGGGACAATCAACAGCCACAGGAGCATCACGCCTACAGGAAAATCAGTCGAGCGTAGAGCTTCGATTATTGTTAAGAAAAGGAGAAACCACGAACCAACCACCATCAACACGAAAAGAATTCTAATGGCTCTCCACTTAGTAGATATGGGTAAGGCCTCTTTACCCTCCGGTTCCAATAGCGACATACCCTAAACCCACTCACCCATTTTTCTAAACTTCAGATAACGTTCGGCGACTAGGGTTTTGCCGTCTTTGGCGGAAAGTTCTTTAAGTGCCCGGTTGATTGATTTCTTTAAAGTCGCGGCAATTTTACTGAACGCGGCCCCGCGGGAGCCGTCCTTATCGTCGCCGATGGTCCATGAGACCGGTTCGGGGATGATCTCGTCAATAATGCCGAATTTCTTGAGATTATCGGCAGTAAGTTTCAAGCCTTCGGCTGCATCGGGAGCCCGGCCGGCGTCTTTCCAAAGAATTGCGGCACAGCCTTCGGGAGTGATCACGGAGTAGACAGCGTTTTCCATCATTAGAACGCGGTCTCCGATACCGATCGCGAGAGCTCCGCCGGAGCCGCCTTCACCGAGCACGACAACGACTACCGGAACTTTTAACGAAGCCATCTCCCGCAAATTAAAAGCGATCGCCTCGGCCTGACCGCGTTCTTCGGCATCGATCCCGGGATAGGCACCGGGCGTGTCGATGATCGTGACGATCGGACGGCCGAATTTCTCAGCGAGACGCATCACACGCATGGCTTTGCGGTATCCCTCCGGCTTCGACATCGCAAAGTTCAGGTGCCGGCGATCGTTGATATCGCGGCCCTTCTGCTGGCCAATGACCGCGACCTCGCGCCCGTCGAGCTTCGCAAACCCCGTAACCATCGCCGGATCATCCGAATACCGC
>JBBRUA010000298.1:0-4101 GCA_038248245.1 Pyrinomonadales bacterium
GAATTATAAGATCGTATTTCTCACCGTTCAAAACGGTCGCGGCGATCGTTACATCGAGCGGAGATTCCGGCGAGGCAGGCTCCGTTTCGGACGTTATTCCAAGTTCCGAGTTTTTCTTTCCGATCTCTTTGATCACGCAGACGAATTCGCGTCCCGTGCCGTCAAAAACCGATACTTCGTCACCAACCTTAAGTCGCAGAACGTCGCGCAGATGGCGCGTCTCTTCCAGATCCAGCTGGACTATTTTCCCCTTAAAATTTTCGAGCGGTGCGTAAAATCGGCGCATAGTAATAATTATTCCCGACCTATCTTCCCAAATTTTTCAACAAATTCCTTCGCATTCTGCCGCATATCGACCCAGTCGGCGAATATCTCGGGAGTTTGTAGCCACAGCGAAAGCCACTGCGAGATCTCGATCTTTAATTGGCGTTCGATAGCGTCAGTTTTGGGCGATTCGGCGACTGCGTTGACGTCGCGTTTGCCGGCGAGAGCAGTTTCGCGGATTTGCCTGAGGCCTTCTTTATCGTTATCCAATATGTATTTTTTTCTCAAATTCTCGAGATCGCGGATCGATGACAAAGCAGATGGCAGATCGTCGAGCCGCAAAACATTGCGAAGAGCGGCGTCATAAGGCCGGTCGGATGCACGTTCGACGTAAAGCGTCATGATCTCCGAATGCCTGAGATCAGCTCCTTCGTCAGCCAAAAGTCGGGCAAGCCGCATCGGCGAATCGACCGCGGCTTGACCGTACTCAGTCGCGACCGCAGTTTCGATCGCCTCGATCTCGGCCGCCCCGACACTCTCACAATCGAGCTTTTCCCAAACCTCGATGATCAATTCGTCTTTTGTCCGGGCGTTCCACATGGATCAGAAGTTAGAAGTCAGTAGTCAGAAGACAGAATTTGGGAGATATTAAATGCCTCGGCTCTCCACTTTCGCGATGAGTTCGGTCGACGAATGGTCCTTTGGATCGCCGACGATGGCGACGCGGCCGCCGACCTCGCGGATGATATCGCGTTCGGGAACGGTTTCGGCCGTGTAGTCCGTACCTTTGGCATGAACGTCCGGGCGGATCGCTCGGATCAGTTGTTCTACCGTCGGCTCGTCAAATATTGTTACGAGATCGACGCAGCGAAGCGACGAAACGATCTCAGAGCGTTCATTTTCCGGAATGAACGGCCGGCCCTTGCCTTTCAGCGATAGCGTTTGCCGGTCCGAGTTGATGCCGACAACCAGAATGTCGCCGAGAGCCTTCGCACCTTCAAGATACCTTACGTGACCAACGTGGAACAGGTCAAAACATCCGTTTGCCAAAATAACTGTCGAGCCGTCCTCACGCAGTTTTGCTAACGCCTCGATGAGATCGTCGCGGCTTAGAATGCGAGTTTCTGATGCTGATAGATTCGATTCAGGCATTTGTTGTAATTGCGGTGGGCGATTCGCCGTCGATAGAAGCTGTTAATTCCTCGGGCGTGACCGTCGCTGTTCCTTTTTTCATGACGACCAAACCGCCGGCGTGATTGGCGACGCGGGCGGCTGACGCGAGATCCATACCTGATGCCAGGCCGAGAGCAAACGCCGCGATGACCGTATCTCCCGCACCGGTTACGTCGACCGGTTGCGGCGATCCGACCGCGTCGATTTGCGTCGAAAGACCGCCGCCTTCGAAAAGCTGCATGCCCTTATTGCCATTCGTCACGAGCAACGCCTCGTATCCCAATTCATCTCTCAAACGAAAGCAATCATCCGCCGTAAAATCCTTGCCCAGTATTTGCTCGACCTCGTCCTGATTCGGCGTCGCCGCCGTCGCACCGCTGAACTTGCTGAGGCTGAACCGCGAGTCGATCAAAATCGGAATCTTTTTTTGATTAGCTATGGTGCGTGCGGCCGCGAACGTGTCGCTGTCGATCACACCGTAGCTGTAATCCGAAACGATGATCGCATCGGCGTTCTCACAGGCCGAGGCCAGATTATCGAGAATCTTTTTCCTCAGATCTGTGGTTAATTCGTCGCGGTTTTCATAGTCGATCCTGATCACCTGCTGCCTGACGGCATGAGATTGACCCGCCAGAACACGAACCTTTGTCGTCGTCGTGACGTCGGGTGCAGAAATAACGAGCTCAGCATTAATTCCGGCCGCAACGATGGCTTCCCGAAGGGCGTTCCCATTTGCATCGGTGCCGATCACGCCGACGAGCAGAGGTCTGCCGCCTAGCGAAGCCACATTCGCGGCCGCGTTTGCCGCAGCTCCGGGCCGTGTCGCGGTTTCGTCATGCCGGAGAATAAAAACCGGAGCCTCACGCGAAACGCGCGCGATAGTCCCGTTCAGATTTTGATCGGCAACAAGATCGCCAATGATGACGACGGTCTTGGCCGAAAAACTACCTACGATCTTATTTACGGATTCCGTCATTTCGTTGGAAAAGTATTACAAATTCGGCGGTCAAATAAAAATGGTTGAGAGCCAAAAGCCCTCAACCATCTATTATGCTCGATGTTTCTAAAATTAGTGAGTATCGTAGGCCGCGACCGGATAGTCGCTCGAAGCTCCCCACTGGGTCTGCGTCGCCGCCGAGAAGTTACTCAGGCTGGTGAGTACATAAAAAGTACCCGGCGTGTCGCGCCAGACGGCAATGTCCGTTTTACCGTCGCCGTCATAATCGTTTTGGCAGCTTAGGTCGCTTCCGGTATTGCCGAAAGTTGTTGCTAGCAAACTACCGTTTGAGCTCCGGCGGATGTACCAGACAAGGTTAGCGGTCGGCGTTGCGCCTTCTCGGAGAACGGCGAGATCGGTCTTGCCGTCGCCATCATAGTCACCAGGAACGACGAGGTCGTTGCTTAGGCCCCAGGCGTTAATCTCGTACTGGCCATCGCTACTTCGTTGCACGTAAAAAACTGCCTGGCTCGCAGCCGTCGCACCCGGTCGCTGAACGCCGATGTCGAACTTGCCGTCGCCGTCATAGTCGCCCGGTGCTGTGTAATCGGTGGACAGACCGAACTGGATCGCGGAAAATCCGCCGTTCGAACTTCGGAGAACATACCAGATCATCGCGCCGTTCGAACGCCTGACGACTGCTTGATCGGTTTTGCCGTCACCGTCATAATCGCGAGCGATCGGCTCATCGCCGCTCAGGCCGAAACTGACAACTACGTACGTGCTGTTCGAACTATTCAAACGATACCAGTTACCGTCCGTGTCGCGCCAGACCGAAAGGTCGCCCTTGCCGTCGCCGTCAAAATCACCCGGTGATGGGTAATCAACGTTAGCCAGACCGAACTGCTGGATGATCGCCGCTCCGCCGCCGCTCCTATTGATGTACCAAGCATTATTGCTAGGGCGAAAGACGGTGAAATCGGCCTTGCCGTCGTTGTCATAGTCCATAGCCTTACGCAAACTGACCTGACCAAGGGCCGAAACTGCGAATAGGATCGCGATAGCGAAAACAGTAGCGGCCTTGCTGCCCGCGGCAAAAATATTTCTCATTGTAATTTTCCTTTTAATAAAGAATCGGTAAAAGGTTCCGGCAACAGGTGCCAAAAAGCCAAGAACTTTTAATATACTACTTTTGAGCAGTGCAAGGCAAGAAAAACCAACTGTTAATCCGAGCCTCCAAAACCGGCCGAAAGTCGTATATTTGTTATCCGATAACGACACTTAGACGCGCGTGCGTTAAGAAAAGTTGGTAATCTCTGCTAATTATTTCTTCAATTTCTTTTCTGCGTCACGGTAAAGACTTGGCCGGAGATCGAGATCGTGCCGGTCCGCGAGATAGTTGGATTGACCGTGACGCGAAATGTCATCGTTCCATTACCGCTCATCGTGTCCGGGCTCATGACCTTTAGCCAGTTAGAATTGCTTCTAACCTGATAATCGCAATTTTGTCCCGGCGTTAAGTTAACGTTGATAATGCCGCCCTTCGTTCCGACATTTATCGCTATCGGAAAGGTGCAAACGGTCTGATTTCTGAGAGCTCGATCAACGTTGAGCCGTCCGCCGGTTTTTACGAGCGTCGTCCATGCTGCGAGCGGATCGACGGTGTTCAGCAACGTCGCCTTCAGTGAAACGGCCGAAAGATTGGGGTTGTAGGCGGAAAGCAATGC
>JBBRUA010000299.1:0-4092 GCA_038248245.1 Pyrinomonadales bacterium
AAGTCGAGAGTCCGCGAGCTAAATATCTGCAATGGCGAGCGGTTCTGAAAGCAACAACTGCCACCGCATTGCTGTCCGAGCTTAACGTTGCCTTTATTGCCCGCAATATCGCACCGGAGGTTTTGTCGATCCAGGTGCTCCCGACAAATGTCGGCCTCGTGGCAAACCCGCCGATGCAGATCGATCCGAATATCGAACTGACCGGCTTAGATCCGGTGACATTCGGCATTCCTAATGTCTCGGTGCCTCCGCGCCGGGTTTACCAACGCGGGGCGACCTCGATGCAATGGACGGCAGAGGACCGTAACGGCGATAAGCTGACCTACGACGTTTTGTACAAAGAGATCGGCGACGCCAACTTTAAACTGCTGCGTGGCGATTTGACCGATCCTTTCATTTCGATTGACGGCCAATCGCTGGCGGACGGACGATATGTCTTCCAGATCGTTGCGAAAGATTCGTTATCCAATCCGGCCACTCTGGCCTTAAAAGGTGACAAGATGACCGAGCCGATCGAGATAGACAATACCGCACCGGTTGTCTCGGTCGCGGATGCGGCCCGTGCTATCGGCGATAAATACTTCGCAACATTTAACGCGGTTGATGCCGCCGGCTACATGACCCGTGCCGAATACAGCGTCAACGGCGGCGACTGGAAAAGCGTGTACGCGGAAGACGGTATTTCGGACAGCCCTCGCGAAAGATACATCATCGAGATCCCTTTCAAGGATCCGGGCGAGTACGTAATTACTATCCGAGTTTTCGACGTGAACGGAAACGCCGGAAATGCCCGGACGGTAGTGAAAAGGTAAAATGGTTAAAAGTGTAAAGGGGAAAAGTGATTCGCGGTTGCAATCGGTCTTCGCCCCGGTTTCACATTTTTGCATTTCCCACTTTTTATCATTATGAGCTTAAATTCAAACAGCGTTGTCGTTATAACCGGAGCCGCATCCGGAATCGGCCGGGCTCTGGCGGTAAAATTGGCCGAGGAAAAGATCGCGGGAATTGCGATATCTGACGTTGACGAAGCGGGGCTTGCCGAGACGGGCAAGATGGTTGCGGCCTTCGGTGTTTCGGTCTCGACCCATGTTGTTGACGTGTCCAAGATCGAAGAGGTTCAGCGTCTGGCCGACGAAACGGTCGCCAAACATGGCCGTGTAACGCATCTCATAAACAACGCCGGTGTCGGCGTGATCGGAACGTTCGACCAGCTCTCGATCGCAGATTTCGAATGGTTGATGTCCATCAATTTCTGGGGAGTCGTCTACGGTTGCAAGGTCTTTCTTCCTTTACTTGAGCAAGAGGAGGCGGGTCATATCATAAATATTTCGAGCGTTTTCGGACTGATCGCTCCGCCGGAGCAGACCGCATACGTTGCTTCGAAATTCGCCGTCCGAGGCTTCAGCGAAAGCCTTCGCCATGAGCTCGAAGAAACCAACATTTCCGTCTCATGCGTTCATCCCGGCGGAATTAAAACAAATATCGTCCGCAATTCCCGCGTCGGTGCAAAAACTCCGGATGAGTGGAAACAGCAGGGAGCAAAATTCTTTGATCGGGTCGCCAAAACCACGTCCGAATCGGCCGCGGAGGTCATAATCAAAGGAATAAAGGACCGCTCGCCAAAGATCTTAATCGGCAAAGACGCTCGAGCCATCAACATCATCGCTCGTCTCTTTCCGGTCGCCTATCTAAAAGTGCTGGAGCGTTTGAACGGACACAAATTGAGTTTGCGGAAGAAATAGGAATCCTTGTTAATATGTTTGTCTCATAAGTGTTGCGTAAATGAAGATCATTCTGGCGGAAATCGGGGCGAATGAGGCAGAGGGCGAGGAGCGGTCGTTCGAGCAGAGCTTGATCCGTATCGGGCGGAATCAGGGCGAGTGTGAATTCGCATTTGAGAGCTCCGTTTTCCCGATGGTTTCACGCAAACATGCCGAACTGCGATTCGACACAGATCAATGGTTCGTGGTCGATCTCAATTCGACCTACGGAACATTCTTAGATGGCCAGCGAATCACGTCACCGATGCAGCTAAGTGCGGGGAGGACGATGCAGTTCGGACAGGACGGCCCGAAGTTAAGGGTAGTTTGGTTCGAGGTGTTAAACGACTCGGCCCTGCCGCCCGCCCCGTTGCCGAGGCAGGAAGTAACACCGCCCATCATCCCTCCGCCGGTCGCACCTCAAGTTTCCGCACCCACGCCGATCCAGGTCAATCCGTTTGATGTATCCAAGCCGGCAACAAACATTCAGGCGCCGAAAAAGACTTCCGCCCAAAACGTACCGTCAGGAACGCGGCTGGAATTTATAGGACCCGTGGCGAGGCCGCCGCTAGAACTCTCCGGCACGCCGATCTCAGTTGGGCGGGAAATCTCCTGCGAGATTGTCTTCGCTCCTGAAAACGTAATGGTCTCCCGGCGTCACGCGATGGTCAGGCTCGAAGGCGGACAATACATACTCGACGATAACGGCAGTTTCAATGGTTCCTTTATCAACGATCAGCGTATCGTCGCCCCAACACCGCTTTTTCACGAGGATCTTCTCCGATTTGGGATAGGCGGGCCAGAGCTTAAATTTATTTCTCCATCGCGAATGGCTCCCGATGATTCAGGCATCGCCGGTCAGCGTTCGGTGGCGATCTCTAATCTCGCCGCTTCGTTCGAGCCATCGGAACTGGTCGGTTCCAAGACGATGGTTTTCCGCCCGGATAATACTCCGCCTAACGCAGGGCAGGCCAAAAATGAGTTGCAGTTGCTGATGTCGCTAACCTTCGGCGATAAAAAGGAACTGTCCATCGGCCGCGCCGATGCGAACGATATCACGCTCGACGGCCTGCAAATATCGACTCAGCACGCACGCCTTCTGCGTTCCGGCTCCGAGATCATGATCGACGATCTAGGCTCGACCAACGGAGTGTTTGTGAACGGTAATCGCGTTTCACGAGTATCGCTCTCGCCGGACGACAAGGTGCAGATCGGTTCCTTTGAACTGCGGATCGACGCGGAGCAGAATGTCGGAGTTTTTGACACCCGCTCGAAAACGAGGATCGACGCAGTCGGTTTATCGAAGGATGTCCGGATAAAAGGCGGAAAGCTTCGCCTGCTGGACGAAATATCGCTGACGATCCAGCCAAATGAATTTGTGGGGCTGCTCGGACCTTCCGGTGCGGGAAAATCGACGTTGATGGACGCTCTGAATGGCGTCCGCCCGGCTTCGTCGGGAACTGTTCTGATCAATAATCTGGATCTGTACCGGCACCTTGACTCATTCAAACAAGCGATCGGCTACGTCCCGCAAGAGGACATAATTCATCGGGAATTGACCGTTTACAGAACGCTTTACTATGTGGCGAAACTCCGGCTTTCGCGTGACGTTTCCGCCGCTGAGATCGATCAAACGATAAATGAGATCCTCGATGTGACCGGCCTGAGCGAACGGCGTGATGCCCCGGTCAGTCAGCTTTCCGGCGGCCAGCGAAAGCGCGTTTCGATCGCAGTCGAATTGATCACCAAACCGTCAATGATCTTTCTCGACGAACCGACGTCGGGACTCGATCCGGCGACCGAAGAAAAGATCATGCGTCTTTTCAGGCAGATCGCAGAATCCGGACGCACCGTCATCATGACCACGCACGCGATGGAGAATATACGGCTTTTCGACAAGATCGCTGTTCTAATGCGCGGAAAATTGGTGTTCTTTGGCCCGCCGCAGGACGCCTTGACGCATCTCGGGGCGTCAAGTTTTAAAGATCTCTTCGACAAACTCGAAGGGCCGATCGAATCCGGCGTTTCGCAACACGGCGAGGACGCCCGGCAACAATTGACTGAGCAGACCGCAGAAACGTGGAAGAGGAAATTTATCGCGACGCCTCAATATAATGAGTTCGTGGCGTCCCCGCAAGGTTCGATCGGCGAGATGAATTCAAGCGGCGTTGGTAAACGGAGTCGGCTTGGGATATTTGGGGCTTTTAGGCAATGGATAACGCTCTCAAGGCGCTATTTTGAGGTTTTGTTCAAGGACAAACTTAATTTATTTATTCTCTTTTCGCAGGCTCCGCTGATTGCATTGTTAACGTTTTTCGTCCTCGGGAACGAT
>JBBRUA010000300.1:0-4070 GCA_038248245.1 Pyrinomonadales bacterium
TGGGGCATCGAACCGTCCACCCCGCTGAAGCCGATCCCGGCCGACGTCAAGCCTTCGCTGAATGCGTTTGGTGCGGCGACCAACGCTCACTTCTCGCTCGTCGTTTCAGATCGCGGCGAGGCCACCGTGTGGGACGTTTACATCATGCGAAAAGGCGGCACGTGGACAAAAGTCGAAACCTGCTCCGGCAAATCCGCCGACATCTCCATCGCCCTCACAACCCCCGGCGAACCCGAACAAATCCAAGTCCGCGTCCAACTAAGAAAAAATAACGCCGACTACGGACAGACTTCAGAACCGGTTTACGTCACGCTGAATCCGTAGGCAGTTAGAAGCCAGAAGCCAGAAGTTAGAAGTGAGAAGTTATGAGCCCGCAGGTCGCGGGCTTTTATTTTTTGGGGTAGATCGTCGGTGGGGACTCTTCCCTTTTGGCGGGTGTTTCGTTTATTATGGTTTTGGCCGGTTGCTTTGCGGTCGGTCTTTGGTTTGAATCTACTTTTTAATCGACAAAATGATTTTAATTCTTGCAGCTTCGCTTGAGGCGGTTCTCGGGATTCCGGACTGGGTCGGTCTGGTGTTATTTTTTGTGCTGGGTGCGTGTATCGGCAGCTTTTTGAATGTTGTTATTCATCGCGTGCCGAACGAACTCTCGATCGTCATGCCGAATTCGGCCTGCCCGAACTGCAAGGCGGCGATCAAACCGTACGATAACATCCCGATCATTAGCTGGCTGATCCTCGGCGGTAAGTGCCGAAACTGCAGCGAGCCGATCCTATTTCGATATCCGGTCGTCGAGGCGCTGACGGGACTCGTGTTTCTCATCGTCTTCATGGAGATCGGGCTGACGCCGTATTTGCCGGTCGCTCTCGCCTTTGTGTCGGCCATGATCGCCCTGATCTTTATCGACGCCGAGCACATGATATTGCCGAATGTCATTACCTATCCGCTGTTCATCATTGCTCTCATTGTTCGCGTCGTATATCCGATCGCGTTCACGGGCAATTACTTTTCCGACACAACCTACAGCCCGATCGCTTTGCTCGCCGGAAATCCGCCGTGGGTTTTGTCACTTGCGGGAGCTTTGTTAGGCGCGTTGGTCGGCGGCGGTTCGCTGTGGTTGATCGGGGCAATATGGAAGGCTTTGCGTGGTGTCGAAGCGATGGGACTTGGCGATGTCAACCGTCTGCTCGGCATCGGAGCGTTGCTCGGGTGGAGACTAACGATACTCACGATATTCCTCGGCGCCTTCACCGGAGCCATCGCCGGCGTTATCCTCATCGCACGGCAAAAAGACAAGGACATGCAAACGCAGATACCATTCGGTATCTTCCTCGGGATCGGTTCGATTGTTGCGTTGTTATTCGGCGATCAAATGATCGCCTGGTATCTCGCGAAGTTTATGTAGTTATACCGATTGGATGGATCGCTGCAAACAGGCGTCCGTACAGAAATAAGTATTCCCGCCAAACTTGATAGCCTTTGCCTCAGGAACCCACGTTGCGCATTTTGTGCAGCTTACCAAATTGCCCGACGCAACTGGTTCCGGGTTTATCGCCTCTCGACGATTAGCGTTCCCAGCGGCCGCGTCCCGGATCATCTTTCCCACGCTGATCATTGTGCCGATCTGCCTGCGATATTTGTAAGCAGTTAGAGCGATCAAGATCAATAAAACAATGAGAACGACTAAAGCTTCTCTCATTGTTGCGGTGTGTAAGTTTTCGTTTCAATCTGAGTCATGAGGTCCGCGATCGCTCCATTCTTTGGATTCGCTTCTTTTAACTGATCCAAAGTTTTCTGAGCTGAGGTAAAATCTGATTCGCGAATATAGGTTGACGTAAGAAACTGAAGCGCCCGTTCCTGCTTAGGATTGATCTTCAAAGCCTTCTGAAACTCAAGAACCGCGCGCTTCAGATCCGAAGGTTCGTCCACATAAAACGACAATGCGAAATCCGTCGCGACATCCGCATCGTTCGGCTTAGCTACCATCGCTTTTTCGTACGTCTCGCGGGCTAACTTAAAGCTCGCCGAATCTTTCTTAAAATATCCGGTGTCGAAATGGGCATTGCCAAGATCGACCAGGACCTCGTAATCTTTTGGATCAAGTGAATTGGCACGGATCAGCAGGCGTTTCGCTTCCTCTACAAGTTCGGCGTCCTTTTTTACCGTCGCAAATCGGTACAGGCCGCGGCCGAGACTTTTTTGAAACGCAAGGTCGGTTGGATTCGCATCAGCTTCTGCGATCTTTGACCTGATCTCTTCCGCACTGACCGCCAGATCTCCCGGGTTCGCGGACGTGCCCGTATTTGTTGACGGGTCGGCATTCTTCTTATCTAGCTGTGTTTTGAGAGCATTGAGCGTAGAACGGTTTAACCCGTTGGCGAGCAAAAAGCCTCCAGTTAAACCGGCGATCGCAGCGAGAATGGCCACTGTTAGTATCCGTGAATTCATTACGGACAGTTTAGCAAAAACCTTCGTTCAAACGAAAAGCGTCGCCCAACCTAAATTGAACGACGCTCAATGCTAATTGTGAAAAAGATTATTTTTTCTCGCCCGGAGCAATAAACGGCAGATCCTCGGCACGGCGGCGAATCGGTGGATCCGTCGCACGACGTCGCGGAATGACAACATTATCGCGTCGATCAACGCTGCCAGCGGGCAAACCTTTCCCGTGAACGGCCTCCACGAGTATGCGTGTGATCTCCTGAGAAAGAGTGCGATGCTCGCCCGCAGCTCTGCGGCGAAGTGATTCCTTTAGTTCGTTTGGAACGTATGCTCCGATAAATACACCTTTACGGTTAGCCATATTATGGGATTTCTCCTATTTGCCGAAAATAAAATTGTGCCAAAACTATGAGACACGCCTGTAAGCCGAATTTTGTATCCGCCTTGCGGCGAACGGCAATCATTCATCTAGGCCGTAAGTTACCCGACGGCTCGAGCGATCTACCCGGAATCTGCGGTTCCTGAAGGAACATTGTACGGGCCGCACAAATTACGCGATTCCCTATTTGATCTTGCACCACGAGGAGTTTACCTGGCCGCTCGTGTTACCACGGAACGCCGGTGAGCTCTTACCTCACCCTTTCACCCATCACCCCAACGAATCAGGGCTGGTTTACTCTCTGTTGCACTTGTCGTCACGCGGCTTTCGCCACGTTCCCGGACGTTATCCGGCTCGCTGCCCTATGGTGTTCGGACTTTCCTCTCTTCGTTTTCGCAAACAGCGATTGCCCAGCGTGCCTCATAGCAAGGCTTGAGAAGTATAACAAAATTTGTTGAACAATTAAATACTTGTTACAAGAAACTTGCTAATAAATTGCAAAACTTCTATTCAGGGACCGTGCCGGTAAATTCGACCAAGTCTCCCGGGAAAATCAGAATATCGTCGTTCAAAACGTCAGCGAGCAAGTGCATTTCAACGCTTTTTCCTTGACTGCGTGTAACTCTGACCTCTGTCGCCTTCGGACTGACCGAGACCGCCGCCCGAATGACAAAAAGAGGAACCGCGTCGCGTGGAATCTGATGATTGCCAGGGGCCTCTACCATTCCGGTCACTAGAACGGAGTGGCTGGCTCGATCGCGAAGGATAACGGATATTCGCGGTTTCACGTAAAGCTTGATCCCATTTTCAAGATTGCCTTTGACTTCCTCAACCGTTAGCCCGGCGACGACCAAATTTTCCGCGACAAGAGGAAACTCGATCGACCCGTCGTCGCGAACACTGTAATCACGCGAGTAGTTCTCGACGTCGATCCTCAACACATCACCGACGCCGATCCGGTAAGTTTTAGTCCACGATACGTTCGATACCACAGCCGAGATTTCTGTGGCTTTGGCTGTCGATACGAGATTTTTCAATGTTAATTGTTCCTTGGGATAGGTACTCGCAATCGTTTCTACGTAATCTTGTTTTATTGGCGATTTAGTAACATCTGAGCTCGATGCCGGACTCGGTGCAAAAGGGTTGTTACGATTCAATTTATCGTTTTGCGCGAATCCCGCGCCTGCCAGAAAGGTAGATAAAACAAAGACGATTAAAATATTCTTGCTTACAGATCTCATATAACTAA
>JBBRUA010000301.1:0-4059 GCA_038248245.1 Pyrinomonadales bacterium
ATATATGCACCAGCCGATGTGATCAGTGCAAGATTCAGCATCGGCAGAGCACGGCGGAGAGGCGTGAACGGAGCGTGGACATTCTCCAAGAACGGGTAACCGGCGAGGCCTTCATTAGCGTTCCAATTCGAGAAACGCCGCGAAAATGTATCCAAATTTTCGATCAATTCCATATCAGCTATACCTTAAACTCGTTGTTAAAATCGTAAACATCAGCACCGGCCTCTTTCAAAGGACGGAATTTGCGATTCGAAATGATAAAAAACGCCAGTAGGGCGGCGACCATACCGATCATCAAAACCCATTCCGAATAACTATGCAGCGTATCGAACTGTATCCGCAGCGGGTCGTCTGCCGCGAGTTCGTCGATCGGCTTACCGATCTGCATGCGGATCGACGCCATCGACAATCCGATCGCGAATTGACCGATGGCACACGCCGCCGCCACGATGAGCAACAAAAACCGTTCGATCCACAACCAGAGCTGATTTACCTTCGAAGCGGCCAGTAGCGACGTTATTATCAATATGACGGCAATCGCGATACCAGCAATATTCAGTATCGTCAGGCTGCGATTGACGACCGCCCCGGCCAGGTCACGTTGCTGCAAAACTGCAAATGCAGTCTGTGCGACGCCGATAAAGAAGACGGCGGCACCTAGCCAGACACCCAACAGCAAAAGACGAATATCCGAGAAAAATTTCATATCGTGTGCCGCCTTGGTTAAGGCCATATTATCTAGCTTTTCGAGCGAAAGGGCAAAAGTCGCCCCGTTAATTTGTCGCTGAAAAAAAGGGCTTTCCGTGCAAATGTGTTAATCTCTTGAATACTGAATACCGATGATCTCCGATCTCGAAAAAGTTTACGCCTCGCTTTTCCAATATTGCAAAAACCAAGATTTCGCCGGTTTCGATCCTTTTGACGGTCTTAACAGCCGCATCTTTCAGGCGACGCCGTTGAAATATCTGGCTCCGGCGCGGCTTGCTTGGCTGCAAATGGTCAAGCGTTCGGCGACCGACCTGCGGCCTCGGCTGCGGATCGACAAAGGCGAAAACTCGAAGGGCATCGCCCTATTCGTTCTTGCCGAACTATCTCGTTTTATCGTTACCGGATCGGTTGAGAACTGGGACAACACGGCCCATCTGCTCGAGCGTCTGCGAACGCATTCGATCGACAGCTTCGCACCGGATGGCTCGCGAACGCTGTCATTCGGCTACAATTTCGACTGGCAATCACGAGCATTCTACGCTCCGAAAGGAACTCCGACGATCGTGCCGACAGCCTTCGCGGCCCGGGCCTTTGTCGAGGCTTACGAAGTCTTTGACGAAAAAACGTATCTCGACGATGCAGTCGCGATCTGCGAATTTATCCTCACTAGGCTTAATCGACCGATCGAAACCGCCGACGAACTCTGCTTCAGCTATTCGCCGATCGACAAAAGCGTGATCTTCAACGCGAGTCTGCTAGCCGGCGAAACGCTGGCGTCGGTCGGCAAATTGACGGGGAACGAAGAATATTTCGAACTCGCCAAAAAAACCGCCCGTTTTGTCGTTAGTCGCCAGGAAGAAAACAGCTCGTGGTTGTACGGCTCGAAGCGGCGGCATAAATGGGTCGATAATTTTCACACCGCCTACATTTTGCTTTCGCTGCAAAGGATCGATGCCTTCACCGGTTCGTCCGAGAGCGAAACGGCGATCCATCGCGGCTTCGATTACTGGCTGGCGAATTTTTTTCTCGACGACGGAACGCCGAAATACTTTGACGCCCAAACCTATCCGGTCGACATTCACTCATCGGCGGCGGCAATCGTGGTTCTCTGCGACCTGAGCGATCTCGACGAGAGAGCATTGCCGCAGGCCGTGAAAACCGCCGACTGGACGATCCGCAACATGCGCTCGCCTGACGGATACTTCTATTATCAGCAGCGCGAAAAAACACTCGTAAAAATGCCGTTCATTCGCTGGGGAGAGGCATGGATGGCGTTTGCACTCGCACGGCTGATCGAGGTTTCGGCGAAATAGTTTAAACGTTTATGCGTATCTGGATCGACCTTTCAAATTCCCCGCACGTGCCTTTTTTTAAGGCGCTCGCGGCAGAATTCGAGCGTCGCGGACACACGATCGAATGGACGGCCCGCGATTACGCCCAGACCGTCGAACTCGCCCGGAACGCCGGGATCGATGCACCTGTATTTGGTACACACGGCGGCGGGAATGTGTTTGCCAAGTCCGCAAAATTTGCGGGCCGTATCGCATTGCTAACAAAATGGGCGCGAACGCAAAATATCGATCTCGTCGTCGTCCATAATTCTCAGGAACCGCTCATCGTCGCTCGAATGCTCGGCATCGACAGCGTAAATCTGATGGACTACGAACATCACCCCGGCAATCATTTGTCTTTTCGGACCGCCAAACGGATCGTCGTGCCCGAGTCGTTTCCGGGCGAAGCGTTGGCGAAATTTGGAGCTCGGGAAGGCAAGGTGAAGCGGTTCGACGGCTTGAAGGAAGACGTTTATCTCGCCGGTTTTGCGCCCGACGAGACGTTCCCGGCGAAATTGCGAGAGTTGAACGTGAACGCGGATGATATTCTTGTCGTCGTGCGGCCTCACGC
The DNA here is from genome assembly GCA_038248245.1 of Pyrinomonadales bacterium. Taxonomy (GTDB): domain Bacteria; phylum Acidobacteriota; class Blastocatellia; order Pyrinomonadales; family Pyrinomonadaceae; genus OLB17. Next base: position 2,611 of record JBBRUA010000301.1, read on the forward strand.
CCCCGAGGCGTTGTATAATCGCGGGTTTGAAAATGAACTGCTCGATCTGGTGCTCGACAGAATCACGGCGATCAACGGCGTGAAAATAATTCTTCTTCCGAGAAAGGATTATCAGGGAGCTGCTCTTCGGACGCGGCACCCGCAGCCGGATATCATCATTCCGGCGAAGGCTCTCGATGGTGCGAATTTGCTGGCGGCGGCCGATCTGGTGATCTCGGGCGGCGGAACGATGAACCGCGAGGCCGCCGCTCTTGGCGTGCCGACCGCGACGATATTTACCGGCAAACCGGCGGCGATCGATGAATACTTGATCAAGCAGGGCAGAATGACGAAGCTCGAGACCGCCGCCGATGTAGATGCATTGAACGCGGTCAAAAAAACGGCGGCCGAACCACGTCGCGAAGCGAAAATGCTGACAATTGTCGCCGATCTGATCCTCGATAAAAAGGCGGTGTCGCGATGAAGATACTCGTCGGAATGCCGTCGAAAGATTCGTGGGGCGGCCCCGCCGCGTGCGAACCGCTGTTCGTCGATGCTTTGCGCAATGCCGGTCACGACGTTCACGAAGAAGATTTTGTCTTCGGCGACAAGGAACGTCCGACGCCGATCACCGAACGCGTTTCGCGAGTCTTCAAAACAGCCTTGCGGCTCCGGCGGGCGATGACCGCCGAGCGTTTCGACATCGTTCACCTGAATACTTCGTTCGATCTGAAAACAATACTTCGCGATGCATTCTGCATTTTTTTAATGCCTCGCGGCGAACATAAGATCTTTCTAAAAATGCACGGTAGCGACGCTCGCGGACAGATGGACGCCGGGTTTTTCGTCCGGCGACTGATACGTTATTTGCAAACGAAAACTGACGGCGTCGGAGTGTTATCATCTGAAGAGAAGCGTGAATTCATCGGGGCCGGATTTTCGCCCGAGCGCATTTTTCAGGTCACGAACATCGTATCTTTCGAAAGTGGTTCGACCGCAAAGTCGGACAGATCGTTGGTCACTAATTTCGAGTTGCTTTTCGTTTCACGGTTCATCGCGACAAAAGGTTTGATCGAAACGATCAGGGCGTGTGCGATCGTTCGGGATGCGAGTTTTGATTTTACTCTCAAATGCGTCGGCGACGGCGAGGTCCGACGAGAGGCGGAGACGGTCGTACGTGAACTCGGCCTCGAGAAATACGTCGTTTTCACCGGCTACATTCCTGAGGGCGAGGTGACGCAGTATTATTTCGACAGCGATATTTTCGTCTTCCCGACACGTCATATTGAGGGAATTCCGATCGCTTTGTTCAAGGCGGCGATCGCCGGTCTGCCGATCGTCACAACAAAGATAAGGGCGGCAGCGGATCTTTTGAGCGAACCGGGCAATTGTCTTTTTTGCACTCAGGAAGCGGAAAACATTGCCGACAAGATCATCGCGCTGATGAAAAACGAAAAGCTGCGTGCGTCG